>JANODO010000096.1:0-54038 GCA_031412735.1 Rariglobus sp.
GTCCGGGTTTGATGATTGAGGTAGGGACGCATCTCCGAGGCGTCCGGGTTTGATGGTTGGGTTGGACCATCCGGGTTTGATGATTGGTTATTTTCGGAGCGGACGTCTCGGAGAGACGTCCCTACCCTCGATCCCTACCCTCGATCCCTACCCTCGATCCCTGCCGTCGATTTCCGCCCCTGGCCCTTAAACGAGAAAACTAACATGGACTTGCCGAGTCGTCGCTGGCTTCACCACACACCGCCGACGTGGGTAAATGATGCGACGTTTTTCATCACGGTTTGCTGTGAGTCCCGCGGGCCGAACCACCTTTGCGTTCCGTCCGTGGCGGAGGCTCTCTTTGGTTCGGTGCGCCACTATCACGATACCCTGCGTTGGTATGTTCATGTGTGGCTGCTCATGCCCGACCACCTTCACGCTTTGGTCGCGTGCCCGCGGTCCGAGGACCTCGCCAAAACCATGGCTGCGTGGAAACGTCACACAGCACGCCAACAGGGCATCGCCTAGCAGAAGGGATTTTTTGATCACCGGCTGCGCTCGGATGAAAGTTTTGACGAAAAGGCCCACTACATCCGCATGAACCCGGTGCGGCGTGGGTTGGTGACGACACCCGAAGCGTGGCCGCATGTGTGGAGCCCTGAGTGACCGGCGCAGGGCTCGTATTGGCGATCATCCAAGAGGACCAAGCATCGGGATGCAGGAAGGATCGAGGTAGGGACGAGGTTGGATCGAGGTAGGGACGCATCTCCGAGGCGTCCGGGTTTGATGATTGGGGGACCGTCCGGGTTTGGCGGTTGGTTGTTTTCGGAGCGGACGTCTCGGAGAGACGTCCCTACCCTCAATCCCTAGCCTAAATCCCTATCCTCAATCCGAACCCTCAATCCCCACCCTCTCAATCCCTGCCCTGATCCCGACGCAAAAAAGGCCCGCCTTTAGAGCAGGCCTAGCGTCCACGACTGGTGAGGTCGTCGATCAGTATTTCACCGAGCAGCCATAGGGCTGCGTGCTGCTGGTGGCGACCGGGGCGTTCTTCTTCACGGCGGCGAGTGCGGCCGTCAGATAGTTCTCCGACTTGGCGATGTCGCCCGCATCCGCTGACTTAATGCTGTCGATCGCACCGTTGTAGGCGACCTTACCGTCGGGCGTGATCACAAACAGGTGCGGCGTGGTCTTTGCGCCGTAGAGTTTTCCGACCTTGCCATCGCTATCGCGCAGGTAGGCCGCCGGGGCCGCGCCCGTCTTCGTGGTCCACTCGGCGACTTGAGCGGGGGCAAAATCACCCTGCTTGCCGGCGGCACCGGAGTTGATCGACAGCCACACCACGCCGTCGGCCGTGGCGGCTTTCTGCAGCGCAGGCATGTTGCCGCTCTTCTCATAATGTTTTACGACAAACGGGCACTCGGGATTCACCCATTCCAGGACGACGGTCTTGCCCTTGAAATCGGCGAGGTTGTGGGTGGTGCCCTTGATGTCAGTGAGGGTGAAACCGGGGGCGGGTTGTCCAACAACAGCGGAGGCGTGAGCGCCCACCGCGAAAACCGCAGCCGTGAGGGCCGCAAAACAGGAACGAATGAATGTGTGTGTCATGGCAAAGGTATGTCTTTGGTCAGCAGGATTTGTTCCACGACCAAATCCCGTGATTGCTGAAAGGAAGTCTGTTCCGCTACGCTCCGCGCACACTCATGGGATGGATCTCTGATTTCCTCCGTTTGGCCTGGGGGTTTCTCTATTGGAACACACGCAAAACGGCTTACCGCCTACGCCCCTCGGGCGGCGGTTGCCCTTGTCAGCATCCGAGCGACTCCGGGCGGGCCTGGGAAACCGGGTGCGCGGCGATGATCCACTGGAATGAACCGGCGCGGTTGCGCCGGCTCTGCCCGCTGTTGCAGCAGACCCCCTCAGGCGCGTGGCGCTGCTCGGTGGACCGCCGCGATGTGCGGCCCTTCTGGGGGCGCGCGGCCGTGTTTTATGGGTCGTCCGCGCTGATCCTTTATCTGACGGCAACGCTCGCCGTCTTTGTTTTTCTGCGGACCATCGGCTACCGGGTGACCTACCCGGGGGTGCTGTGGCCGCCGGCGTGGTCTCAGTTTATCGGAATTCGCTCGGAACTGTTTCTGCAAAAATACGAGGCCGCGTCTGCGGCGGGCGATATGCAGGGGGCGCTGATGTCGCTGTCCACCGCTTACAGCCTGACGCCGCAAAACCACGCCGCCGGTTATCGGCTGGCGCAGCTCTGGCAGGTCGGCCAACCCGGCCTTTCGGATCAGATCTACCGCCGCTTGCTCACCGATCACCCCGCCCGGGCCGATGCGACCGCGCAAACCTGGTTCCGCGCCCTGCTGGCGCGCGGTGATTTTGCGGCGATCGAGACGCTGGCCGGCGAGCGGATCGCCGCCGATACGGAACGCTCGGGCGCGTGGCTGAACGCGTTCCTCGTCGCCAATCGACGAACGGGAGACGCCGCGGCGAGGCAACGGCTCAAAGCCATCCCGGCGCTGCCGGCGGACGCCCGTTTTTTGTTAACCTTGCGCGAAGCTCTAGCGGCACCTGCCTCGAGGGGCGATAAGCGCGCGCTCCTGCTGAAAGCCGTGGACGAGGCGAGCAGCGGACTGGCGTTTTTCCACGTCTGCCGCGAGCTCATCGCGCGCGGTTACGCGCAAGAGGCGTTGCAGTGGATGGACCGACGCCCGGGTGTGCTCGGCATGCGCGATCTACTCGCCCTGCGGCTGGATGCGCTCGCCGCGTTGGGCTGGACAATCACGCTGCGCAGCGAAGTGGACAACCTCCTCGTGGAAACGCCCGGCGCGATCTTGCTGGAGGTGTTGAGCGCGCACCTGATCCGCTACCCCGACGCCACGTTGCGCGGGAAACTGTTCGCGCGGTTGGAGCGGGATTCGCCGCCGGTGAACGGAGAGAGCTACGCGGCCTACCTGTCGCTGTTTTGCGCGGCGGGAGCGGGACGCGACACGCCGCGGCTTGATTGGGTGGCAACGAAGATCAAAGGGATCCTTAAAACCGATTTCAAAAGCCTCGACGCCGTCGGGGCCGCCTTGCTGTCGGCCAAGTCCGGAGCGCGCATCGAGAATTATTTGCCGGCATTGCAACCGCTGCCCTTGGAAGTAAGTTACGCGCTCTTCGATCATTACGCACCCCTGGCTCGATGACGCCCTCGCCCCACGACCCACCCTCGCCGCTCACCGCGCCCAGCTGGACCGTGGTCGTGCTGGCCGGGTTGCTCAGCGCGGCCCTGTGCATCCACCTTTGGCCGGAGTGGTCAAGCAACCCCGATCTGTCGCACGGGTTGTTCGCGCCTGTAGTGGTTTTGTTGCTACTCAACGAAAGCCGGCGGGGGCCGGCGCGTTACCTCGCGGATAGCGTCGGCCTGCGCGTGCTGCGAGGCGGGGTGCTGGCGGCGGGCGTGGGTTTCACCTGCCTCGCCGGGCTCTATGCGGCGGCGGTCGAGTGGACCCATGCCTTGGTCGGGCTGTCGCTCGCGTTGGCCCTCTCGGCGTTGCTCCTGGCGGGCCTTCTCTGGCTTTCGACGACACGGGTTCGGGCGATACCGTTTAACTGGACGTCCCTCGTCGCGGTGGGTTTCTGGCCCCTGTGCGCCCCGCTTCCGCCGGGAACGTATTCGACGATCACGTTGACGCTCCAGCTCTGGGTGACGGATATCGTGCTCCATTCGTTGCACCTGCTCGGCATCGCGGCGTTCAGCGCAGGTAACGTCATCAACCTCGCGCGCACCAGTGTGGGCGTGGAAGAAGCGTGCAGCGGGGTCCGCAGCTTGTTGTCGTGCTTCGTGGCTGCGGTGTTTTTTTCCGCCACGTTGGTGCGGCGACCCTGGGCGCGGGTTTTGTTGATCGCCCTCGCGCCACCGCTGGCGTTTGGCATGAACATCGTCCGCTCGCTCGGCCTCACGCTGCTGGCCAACGCCGGCGTGGATATCGGCGGGAAATGGCACGACCTCACGGGCTACGCGGTGCTCGGCGTGACGGCGCTGATCCTGGCGGGACTCGCCTTCTGGCTCGAACAACCGGCGCCCGGATCCTCGACGGACGCGCCGCCCACCGCGTCGGTGGAAGTCGCGCCCGCTCTCGCCGGAGCCAGCGCGCCGCCCCGGCCTTGGGGACTGCTTTCGGGCTACGCCCTGGCGACGATGCTGGTGGGGTTTTTTGTGTTGAATACCCACGGTCCGGCACGGCCGGCAGGGCCGACACCCGACTTGCAAGCGATCCTACCAGCCGCGCCCGCCGGGTGGGATCTCGTGCGCACGGAGGACCTGTTTCAATTCACGCCGATTCTTAAGACCAACACCCTGCTCGAACGCACCTATGTGCGCCGAAGTGCTGGCGCGGGCGCGGAGCCGCTGCAGATCACCGTCTATCTGGCCTATTGGTCGCCCGGCCAAGTGCCCGTGAGTCAAGTGGCGGTCCACAGCCCCGATGCGTGCTGGCCGGGTGGCGGCTGGGTGGCGCAACCGGTGCCGCCCGCGCAAAACCCGTTTCTCGCCAGCGCGCATGATCTGCCGGCCCCCGAATACCGGGCGTTTACCAATTCCGGCTCCCTCCAACACGTGTGGTTTTGGCATCTTTACGACGGGCGGTCGATCGCGCAAAACGACCCGCGCTCGGCGGGCGCGTTGCTGAAACTCGCCTGGACCTACGGCTTTCGCACGGCCGGCGAACAACTGTTTGTGCGTTTTTCCAGCAACCGCCCGTGGGACGAAATTCAAGACGATCCGCTCCTCGCGCGCATCGCGGCCCAGCTCAAACCCTTCGGACTTTAACCTGTTATGCTCTTCCGCCTCACCACCAGCGAACGCGTCGCCTTAGGCACGGTCGCATTCCTGCTCGCCCTCGGCCTTCTTGGCATGGCGGTGCTCTGAAGGGTTTGCGCCCCGTTTTTCGTTGCCGCCCCTCCTTCGCCGCCAAGCATTGACCGCCTGTGGTTCCCGACGCCGACTATCGCATCAAGCTCCCTGTCTTCGAGGGGCCTCTCGATCTCCTGCTTTTCCTCATCAAGAAAAACGAGATCGACATCTACGACATCCCCATCGTGTCGGTCACACGCCAGTATATCGACGTGTTGCACTCCCTGCAGCAGCTCGACCTGGACATCGCCGGTGAGTTTTTCGTGATGGCGGCCACGTTGATGGAAATCAAGAGCCGCATGCTCCTCCCCCGCGGCCAGGCCGCCGTCGACCCCAACGCCACCGAGGACGAAATGGACCCGCGCTGGGAACTCGTTCACCAGCTCCTCCAATACAAAAAGTTCAAGGAAGCCGCCGCCAAGCTCGACGAACTCGCCATTTTCCAACGCGACTTGCTCGCCCGCCATGTCTCCGAACTCGCGCTCAGCGAATCCGAACGGCCGCTGAAAAACGTCGACCGCATCGAGCTCTGGAACGCGTTCAACATCGTTCTCCGCCGGCTCGCCGAAAAACTCGTCGTTGGCCAGATTCAAGACGAGCAAGTCACGGTCGCCGACAAGATGGAGGAGATCCTGGAATTCATCCGCACCCGCAAGCAGTTCGTCTTCACCGAGCTCTTCGGCGACCAGCAGATTACCGTGCGACTCCTAGTGGCGACCTTCATCGCCGTGCTCGAACTCACCCGTCTCGGCAAACTCCGGGTCCGTCAAAACGACGCGTTTACCGACATCGAATGCAGCGCCCGCGACGACGATGCGCCCCCCGCCCCGGCGCCCGAACCCGTGGTTGAAACTCCTGCGCCGGTTAAACCTTTGGAAACGCAGCTCATGGACTCGGCCTCATCCACCACAGCGGTTTCCATCGTCGAAAAGCCACTTGAAACGCAACCGGAAGCAAGCACGGTAACCACGTGAGTAAAAAACCGTCACGCATCCCAGTCAAATCACCGGCGAAAGGCGCCGGGTTGCTCGGCGTCGGGTTGGATAACAAAGACGGCCATAAGCGCGTCACCCAGGGCGAGCAGTTCGTGCTCGTCGGCGGTTCCGACGAGACTCACGGCCGGATGACCGAGACCGTGCTCAAAACGTTCGAGGAACTGAAACGTCGCGACAAACGTCTGGAATCCGTCGATCCGCGCGAGTTGGCCGAGATCGTTGACAAAGCCACTCCGCGTTAGGCTTCACTTTACCCAAAACATGAACCCGACCCCCGACAATTCCGCCCCCACGTCTATCTCCGCTTCGCAGCCAGCGGCTGCGACCCTGAGCGCGCCCGCACCGGCGCAAGCCCAGACGCAAACCTCGGCGACGCCTTTCGCCGCCGCAGCCGCCGCAGTCGTGGCTCCCCGCCCGCCCATTTCAGCCGTCAAGCTCCCGGACACCCGCCGCTTCGTGTCGCCGATGCCGTCCATTGAGGAGGCCGACGACGAGGTCCCGGCGTTCCTCCCGATCATCGCCGGCATCGCCGCCTGCGTGACCATCGCCTTTGCCGTTTTGCTCTATCTTAAAAACTGATCCATTCCATTCCATGTCCGATAAAATCGCCCACCTGACTTCCGATACCTTCAAGGCCGCCATCGCCTCGCCCTCCCCCGTCCTCGTGGACTTCTGGGCTCCGTGGTGCGGCCCCTGCAAAGCCATCGCGCCCATCCTCGCCGAGCTCGCCGACGAACTCGACGGCAAGGTCACGATCACGAAGGTTAATGTGGACGACAACGACGCCATCGCCGCCGAATACGGTGTGCGCGCCATCCCCACCATGCTCCTCTTCAAGAACGGCGTTTTGGTGGAGACCCTCGTCGGCATGATGCCGAAGGCCACGCTCAAAGAAAAGCTCGTCGCCAAGATCTAACCCCTCGCGCCGACATCCTCTGTCCGTGAAAAAAACCCGCTGCGGCAACGCAGCGGGTTTTTCGTTTAAACACCCAAGTTCAGTTGCTCCCCGGCAGCTCCCGGGCAGGCCTCTTTGCCCTCAAACCAACGAGGCTCGGTGATCGTCGTGCCCGGACGTTTACGACTGCCATGCCGGCGAAAAACCTCGCCCGCCTTGGCCCGAAGATCGGCGGACCTCCGGACCTCCGAGAATTGCGCGCGGGCGAATCGCACCGCCTCGGCATGATCGATCAGGGGTCGCGCATAGTCGCGACCCACGAGGCAGCCGCTCCGCACCTGCTCCTCAATCGGCATACGCCACGGTTCATGAATGAACGCCGTCGACACCCCGGCCAGTTCGGGCACCCAGCGGCGGATGAAAACACCGTCGCCGTCCTGGTCGATCGACTGCTTCACCGGTGAATACATGCGCAGTGTGTTGATCCCGGTCGTGCCACTCTGCATCTGCACCTGCGGCCAATGAATACCCGGCTCGTAATCGGTGAACTGCCGCGCCAAATGCAGCCCGCTGAGTCGCCAAGGCAGCCACAGGTCGTAGCTCGCGAACGACATTAACATGGCCCTCATCCGAAAGTTGATCCATCCGGTGGCGCGCAGTGACCGCATGCACGCGTCGATGAACGGATACCCCGTCCGCCCTTCCGACCAAGCCGCCAGTTTGTTCGCCCGTTCGTCTGTCCAAGCCTCCGAGCGCAGCACGTCCAACTCCGGCAGGAAGGCAGAGAACTCGATGCGGGGTTCCGACTCCAATTTCTGCATGAAATGACAGTGCCAATGCAGTCTGGCGATAAACGAGCGTAGCGACCCGATTGGGAACTCGGTCGCAGCGCCCGCAGCGCGCAACGCCTGCACTTCCCCGAGTCGATGGACCGCCGCTTGCGCCACTTCGCGCATCGATATCGTCCCGTAAGCGAGCGGCACGCTCAACCGCGAGCAAGCGTCCGCCGCCGACACCGGGCTGGACATTTCCCGGCTGTAGTTTCTCCCCCGATACGCCAGGAATGTTCCCAGCAGCCGCAGCGCCTCCGCACGGGTCGCCGCCTGCCTGCCGGGACACGCGTCCGGAGCCAGCCCCAACTCCACGGCAGTCGGGATCGCCCCTTCATCCTTCAAAGTCCAGCCGGGCGCCAGGCCCCGCGCCGGCGTCGCCACCGCAGGCGCGCCCATGCGTTCACCCCAAATGCCGGCCCAGCCGTCGCGGGAACGCAGGCGACGCACGACGCCGTTTTGGGGGTATTCCGTCCACCGGACACCGTGCTCGCGCGACCAACCTCCCACGCGGCGATCCCGCGCATACGTGACCGCGTTGCCCGTCTCTTCGTGCGACCAGAGCGTAAGCAAACCGCCGGCCCCGACTAGGCCGGCGCGCAGCCGTTCCAGCACCTCCACCACGGCGCCCCGCCGGACGGCCAACGCCACGCCCGCAACGCGCAACGC
Organism: Rariglobus sp.; assembly: GCA_031412735.1. GTDB lineage: Bacteria > Verrucomicrobiota > Verrucomicrobiia > Opitutales > Opitutaceae > Rariglobus. The sequence goes on from JANODO010000096.1 coordinate 8,263, forward strand.
GGTTCGTAGCTCCGCCAGTGCCTCGGCCAACGCTTCCCAATGACGACCGGCAAAATCCGCCGCCTCGATCACTTCGGGCTCGATCACGTAAAGCCCGAGAACCGCTCCGCGCTTTTCCGATCGTGCCGCGGAGATCGCCGCCGCCAGGGCCGCATGGTCGGCCACGCGCAGGTCGCGCTTAAACCAAACAAGATGGAGTTGGGTGGCTGAGGGCATGCTTTACGACGATGCGCACGCTCCCGCCCGCCGCAACTCGCTCACCGCCGATGGTATGGAGTGAGTCTACCGCTGCGCGCGCCGCACAACCGCCGCATTTCTCCCACGGTGCGCTCAGGAACGTCCTGTGAAAACACCACTGGCGGGGGACGATGAAGGGCTCGACGTTCCGGCATGAAAAACCACTACATCGTAATCGCCGACCGCGGCCACCTCAGGATCTTCAACGAGCAGTCTGGCCCGGGCCAGTTCACGCCCACCCTGGACGAAATCCATGCGATGGATTTCCCTCATGCCCGGATGAGTTATACCGAGCACGACTCCGACATGGCCGGGCGTTTTCAAAGCTCCAAACACCACGCGGCCGCCCCCGGAGCGCCCAACGCGCGCTCCGGCATGTCGATCGATGAACGACTTCCCATGCAAAACGAAGTCCATCGCCGCGAGGCCGAGGATGTCGCCCGCGCGATCGACGCCTTTTTTGACGGCGACCCGACCGCTACCTGGGACTTCGCGGCCGATACTGCGGTGCACAACGCCATCCTCGATATGCTCTCACCCCAAACGCGCTTCCGCCTACGCACCTCGATCTCCAAGGACCTCGTTAAGCAGCCCGCGTCGCAGCTGCATGACTTTTTTAAGCACCCCCAGAAGTCCTGATTTTACCGATTCTGGATTGGGGGAAACCCAGCCGGCAACCCTCGCGCGACGCATCGCCGCCTGCACGAACAACAACCACCGATGACACCCTGCGCGCACCGCGCCAGCTAGACCGCGTGGCCGGTTGCGAAGCTGTCCCGATGGTTATCAGTGGAATCATGGAAACCACATCAACCCTACCCAAGGCCAAGGATCTCATGCAGGAGCCGCCGCGCAGCCCCCGCCAGCGCATCGGCGACTACGTTCTCATAGCACGCATGGCCGACAAATGCCGCGCCACCCTCAACGGCACCAACGCCGAGTATCACTTCAACTGCCCGCTCGATAACATGCTATTCGACTTCAAGGGAGTGAACGGCGACGAGGTTTGCCAGGTGCTTCTCCATGGAGCGAGCGACGAACAGTTGCTCGATTGGTTTGATTCCCATGGCACGCCCAAGGCCCCGGAAGAGATCAAGGCTTGGTCCGCCCACATGGAGAGGTTCAGCTTCTATGGCGTGCCAGAGAAAGCGGAGTGGTTCAGCCAAGAGTGCCGCCAACTCGGCCTCGATCCCAGTCAGGTGTCACTCTTCGACCTGCTCGAAGCCGATGATCGGGAGAGCCACAAGCTCATGATGAATTCGCGGTGAGGCTGGCTGCACCCGCCGCCTTGAACTAGGGCAAAACACCATCCGGCCTAAGCACGGATTCCCACCCCGCGACGATGGTATCACCCCGTTTTTTAACCCGACGTTCGATGCTACTTTTCGCCTCAACGTTTAACCCTCCAATCATTCAAAAATGAATTCCAAGAATATCAACGAAAGCCAGAATCAAGATGCCAACCGTGATCCCCTTACCGGACAACCCGGTTCACATCCCGTGAGCACGGGCGTCGGCGCAGTCGCGGGCGGTGCCGCCGCCGGCGCGGCCGTCGGGACGGTCGCGGGGCCCGTGGGCACCGGTATCGGCGCGGCGGCCGGCGCCATCGTCGGCGGTCTGGCCGGCAAAGCCGCCGGAGAACAATTCAATCCCACCCAAGCCGGCGAACTTGAGCGGTTCATCGACTACACCGTGGTTGACTGCAACGACGACAAAATCGGCTCGGTGGACGCAGTCTGGGAAGATCACACCGGCCAGCCGGCCTACCTTGCCGTCCGCACCGGTTGGCTCGGATTTGGCAAATCGCATGTCGTGCCCGCCCAAGATGCCCAAGTTAACTCCGACGGGAAACGCATTCGCCTGCCCTACACATCGGAGCAGGTGAAGAACGCCCCGAGCTTCGATTCCCAATACGACGTCACCGAAGAATCCGAACTGACGATTGCGTCTCATTTCGGAACCCAACGCAGATCGGAAAACGACTTCTCTTCGGGTCCGGTCGCTATTGAAAAAACCGAACGCGATGACGCCGATGCCAACATCCAACTCCGCGAGGAATCGATCCGCGTGGGTAAACGCGAAGTGGAATACGGCGGCGTGCGCCTCCGGAAAGTCGTGCGCACCGAAACGGTCAACCAGCCCGTCGAGCTGTCCCGCGAGGAAATCGTCATAGAACGCGTTCCGCTCTCCGGCGCCGAGCAAACGAGCGAGCTGATCGGAAAGGACGAGCAGGAAATCTACATTCCTCTTCGCCGTCAGGAAGCGGTGGTCGAAAAGACCACGCGCGCCCGCGAGGAAGTGCGGGTGGGCAAACGCATGGAGACCGAAAAGGAAAACGTCGAAGGCGAAGTCCGCCGCGAGGATATCGAAATCGAACACGACGCCGACCAAAGCGGAAAACGTCGCGACCTTTAAACCCTAAGCCTGAGTCAATCGACTACCCCGCGAGGTGCACCGTGATGCGGTGCACCTCTTTTTTGTAGCCGCGTAGACGCATCGCAAAACACCGTTGTCTTGAGGGCGAGGGCGCGAGAGGCTGGCGGATGGACAAAACATCACCTTGGCAAACCCGCTTCGGCTTCACCACCTGCACCGCCGACAAAATTGCCACCGCGATCCCCGGGAAAGCGCTTGGCCTCGCGGTGGTCTACGAACCGACCAAGGCAGGTGAAACCGTTTACCTAGTGTTGGAATCTCGCTCGGGAAGCCTGCGCGACCTCTGCGCGAAACGGCTTCAAAACGCAAAGATGCCCGCCACCGCCGCGCTCATGGTTTCGTTTAAGCTGATGACTCCGACCGACGCATCGCCCGAGGCTGTCAGCACGCTTTGTCGTGAACAAGTCATCCTCGCCGGCGAACTCCGCCGCGAGCTCCGCCCCGCCATGCGGTGACCTCGGACGCGCGGTAGGTAGGAGCCCATTTATGGGCGATTCTTAAGTAGCATAATCATCCTACCTCTAATCCGGTCCCACGAGCACGACGCCCGGGCCACACAAAAAAAACCACTCGCCAGCTCTCGTATTGAAAGAGCAGGCGGTGGTTTTTTGAAAACGTTTCGGCTGTCAGGCGGGATTGGGCTCGGAGGTCAGGCCTTGGGCTTTGGCTTCGTCCTTCGCGGCTTGTGTGGCGCTTTCCAAAACCTGGCTGCCTCGATCCATGAGGTCTTGGGCTTTGCCACGCATACGTTCACCCAGTTCGAGGGCCTTGGGTTTGAGGCGTTCGCTCAATCGACGCGGTGTGGGAATCAGCAATCCAACGACTAGGCCGATGCCCATGAAAACCAAACCGCTTTGCAGGGGATGTTCCTCGACGGCGGTGCTCACTTTATCGCGGCTGGTTTCGTAGAGGCGGCGGGCATTCTCTTTGGCCTCCGCGCCGCTCTCACGCAGACGATCACGCGCGTCCGAAGCCTTTTGCTTAACGGACGCTATCGCCGCCGAGGCCTTGCCCTTCATTTTTCCGGAAAATTCTTCGGAGTCGAATTCTTCGGTGCCGATTCCCTCCGAAAGGGTGCTGGCGGACCGCAGAGTCTGCCCCGGCAGCGTGTCCGGCCCAAAGTCGTCGTCGTAAGGAGGAATCCCGCGGAATTCGGCGGCGGCCTCTTCGCCGGCGCGAACAGAGCGGGAGCGCTCGTAGATGAGCCAACCCACGCCTGCGCCGACCAGAGCAACGGGGACGGGATGGGCTTTGATGGTGTCGACCACGGAGTGATAAGCCGTGTCGGCCGTGTCGCTGATTTTGTTTTTTAGTTTAGTCATGTTACCGTTCTCCTGTTGTTTTCGGAATAGGTGGAGCGCTTCGTCGAGCAAGTGGCGGCCCTTAAGGCGTTCGCCCAGGGCGTCGATCGTTTGATCCATCCGGTGCCGGGTGGTATCGATTTCCGAAAGGATGGCCTCGGTTTCGTCGGAATGTTCGAATTTCGATTTCATGGATGGGGGGAAAGTTTATTTTGAATCCAACGTTTGTCTTCCTTGAGCGATTGCACGGTCTCGCGGGGAAACAGCCCCTCGGCGCTCATGGCTTTTTTGGCCTTCATGGCCATGCTCGCGCCGATCGAGGCGACGATCATACCCACCAAGACCGGCCCAAGCCACACGGCGACTTGCGGCTCCAAGCCCAAGGCCACCAGCACGCGGCTGGCGAGCAGGGCGACACCGATCAAGAGCACGATGAGGCCCGCGTAGGCGAGTGCGCCGCCCGTTGCCAATTCCAGGGCGTTCTTGCCGACGAGCGATGCCTTCTCGTTCACCTCGGCCTTGGCGAGCGCGATTTCTTGACGCAGCAACGTGGTGGTCTCTTCACGCAACTCGGTGAGCAACGAGCCGAGCATGCTGGAGGGTGTGGTTTCGTGATTCATGGCGGGCACCGGTTAGAGGCTGCTGCCCGTCTGGCTTGCGAGGACGTCCGGTGAATCGAGCGGCTCGATGTCACCCTGCGCCTCGTCGCTTGCAGAGGAAATGTTTTCGCCCTCGTCGCGGGCCGCCGACGCGGAGGCTTTGATGATGCTGCCCACGATCAGACCTGCTACGAGCATCCCGCCCATAAACAGAGCGGGCCGACGGCGCGCCAAGTCCTCGGCGTCGTGACGCAGGCCGTCCAAATCGGTTGAACGCAGATAGTCGGCGACCCGTTCAATACGCTCTGCGGCGCTGTTGGCGAAGTAGGCGATATTAGGATCTTCCTGTTCGACGGAACGGGCGGAGTCGCGAAGCGCGGACCCGCAGCGGCCGATACGTTGGGCGGCGGATTGTTTCTGTTCCTGAGCCATCGTGGATGCGCGCTCCTTGGCTTGGTCGATCATGTTGCTGGCGGAGCGTTTGGCGTCGCCCGCCATTTCTTTGACGGAGCGGACTCCTTCGGTTTGCGCTGTTTGCAGGCTGCCATCAGGCGTGCTGACGGATGCCGGGGAGGAAGGATTGTTCGATTTCATAGAGGTGTTTCGGTTGAGGATTTAGGTGGGAGATGTCGCGATTGCCGGGGGCTTCATCGGACAGACCGCTTCCAGGCTTGGCCCGGGTTGCGCGGAGTGTGGCTGGAGATAAATCTTGGACCGCACTCTACAACGACAGGTGAACTTCAGCTATCGGGTGCTCTTTGTCGGCGCAGACGGGTTTTCAACGCCTACGCGATGACAGAGATTCGCCCTCAGTGCCGCTGGGTAATCCTGCCTTGGCACCACACCCACGCCCCCACGCCGCAACAGCCGCGCGGTCGATTCTGATTGCCCCCGCATCGGGTTATCGGCGGCCTAGTCGCATGGGAGCCAAATACCTGCCGTCAAAGAAAGATCTCAAGGCCAACCTGCGTTTTCAGAAGAAGCAGTATCTGCCCAAGTCCCAGTTCAAGAAACCCGAACTGGAGCAGCCCGCACCCAAGACCAAGACGAAGTGAACGCGGCCGACGCGTTGTTTTGGCTCAAGAAAGTGGTGGGCTTCTGGCTCATGCCGCTCCCTCTCTCGCTCCTGCTGATCGTTGGTGGCGGGCTTCTTTGGCGCTTCACGAGCCGCAAACAGCTAGGCGGCTGCCTGGCCATCGCAGGCGGGCTGTGGTTGCTCGTATGCAGCAACGCCGGCGTCGGCACCTGGCTCGTGCATCCACTCGAAACCAAGTTCCCGCCACAACCGCCTTTACTGGCCGGCGCTCCCCTACCCACGCCGCTCGCGGGGTGCGAATTCGTGGCGGTGCTCGGCGGCGGCCACACCACTGTGCAAGGCTGGGCAGCGAATAACCAACTCAGTTCATCGGCGCTGTCGCGTATCGTCGAAGGCGTGCGGCTCGTGCGACAACTGCCCCAAGCCCACCTCATCGTGAGCGGTCCCGCCAGCGCGGACGGCGGCCCTTCCCACGCCCGCTTGCTGGCCGAGGTTGCCCTCTCCCTGGGCGTAGAGCCGGGGCGCATCATTGAAATCGACACCGCGCGCGACACCGAAGCCGAGGCGGTGGCGATCCGCGAAATCGCGGGTGATCGCCCGGTCGCGTTGGTCACTTCGGCGTGGCACCTGCCGCGCGCGATGGCGCTTTGCTGGCAACAGAACGTCGAGGCGGTCGCGTGTCCCTCCGATTACGCGGCGCGAACTGACCGCCCGCGAGCCCGTGAATTTATGAGTTGGAACATCGGAGGGCTGGAGCGCAGCACCAAGGCCATTTACGAGCTCATCGGCGCAACGTGGTCGCGCCTGCGGGGCAGGGCTTGAAGGAGCATCCCCGCCCCATCGATACACGAACCATCGCGCATAAATGCGCTCCTACCTTTTCCCACGCCGGCTCAGCTCTTCTTGAGCTCTTCGCGGTGGCGGATGTCCTTCGCTTGAGCTAGGAAAACCATCTCTTCGGCGATGTTGCACGCGTGGTCGGCAATGCGTTCCAGCGACTTGGAAATGAACATGAGTTCGAGAGCGCGCGTGGTGTTCGCAGGGTTCTCGATCATGTAGCTGGTGAGCTCGCGGTAGAGCTGTTTGTTGATCGCATCCACCTCGGCGTCACGCCGCACCACGGCGAGCGCTTTTTCGGTGTCTCCGTGGAGAAAACAATCCAAGGCGTCGCGCAACATTTCGATGCCCATCGCACCCATCCGGGGGATATCGACGTAGGGCTTGAGCTGCGGCTCAGCGGCTAGGCGCACCGCGCGCTTGGCGATGGTGGTGCACTCGTCACCCACGCGCTCCAAATCGTGCGAGGCTTTCATACCCACGATGACGAGGCGCAGCTCGGTCGCGACCGGCGCGCGCAAGTTCATGTAGCGGATCGCCTCGTCGTCGATGCTCATCTCCAGGTTGTCGAGTTCATCGTCGGCCGCGATCACGCGGTCGGCCAGCGCGATATCGCCCTCCACCAGCGCTTTCAGGGCGTCGCGCACTTGGCGGATGGCCGTCTCGCCCATGATCATCAGGTGCGAGCGGAAGAGTTCGAGTTCAGCGTCAAAAAAGCGTTTCATTATTTTCGGAATTATTACCACGAAACACACGAAATACACGAAAGCCGAGCCTTCGGCGTTTTCCGCTTTTCGTGTGTTTCGTGTGTTTCGTGGTTAAGAGTCTGCGGGGTCTATTCACAACTCAACCAAAACGACCCGAAACGTAGGCTTCGGTCTGCGGGTTGGCGGGATTCATAAAGATCGTGCGTGTGTCGGCGTATTCGATCAGTTTCCCCATGTAGAAGAATGCCGTCTTGTCGGAGCAGCGCGCGGCCTGCTGCATCGAGTGCGTCACGATGATGATCGTGAACTCTTTTTTCAGTTCGTGAATGAGCTCTTCGACCTTGGCGGTGGCGATGGGGTCGAGCGCCGAGCAGGGTTCGTCCATAAGGATGACCTCGGGGGAAACCGCGATGGTGCGGGCGATGCAGAGGCGCTGCTGTTGGCCGCCGGAGAGGCTGAGTCCGCTCTCGTGGAGACGGTCCTTCACTTCGTCCCACAGCGCAGCACCGCGCAGGGAGCGTTCAACGATTTCGTCCAGTTTCGCCTTGTTGGTTTCGCCTTGGATGCGGAGGCCGTAAACCACGTTTTCGTAGATGGATTTCGGGAAGGGGTTGGACTTCTGGAAAACCATGCCGACGCGTTTGCGCAGCTCGATCGGATCGACGTCGCGGGTGTTGATGTCGATGTCGCGAATACGGACGGTGCCGCGCTTGACGCTCGTGCCGTCAATCAGGTCGTTCATGCGATTGAGGCAGCGCAGGAGGGTCGACTTGCCGCAACCCGAGGGGCCGATGAACGCCGTGACGCGCTTGTCGTCGAGCTTCAGGTTGACGTCGAAGAGCGCCTGCTTGGCTCCGTAATAGAAATCGAAGTTTTCGATCTGGATGAGCGTCGGCGTTTTCTCGGTGTCGGTAGGCCGGACAGGCACCTGAAATGAACGGGAAGCGGGAGTGGCGGAGGAAGTTTCCATGGGCGCGGCGGTGGGACGGGTGCTGGTGGTTACCATTGGTAGCGGCTGCGAAGCTTGTTGCGGAAGACGATCGAGGTGGTGGCGATGAGGGCGACAATCCCTAAAAAGACAAAAGCGGTGCCGTATTGCACCCGCGCCGTGTATTCGTTCTGCGGGATTTTGGAAGACACGACGTAAATGTGGTAAGGCAAGGCCATCACGCCCTGAAAAAAGAAATCGCTGGCCTTCTCAACATCCCACGGGAGCTTGTCGCGCACGACATACGCGGCCGTAAACATGATCGGCGCCGTCTCACCCGCCACGCGGGCGATACCGAGAATCGACGAGGTGAGAATACCGGGAAGCGCGTAGGGCAACACGTTCTTGCGGATCGTCTGCCACTTGGTCGCGCCCAGCGCCAGCGAACCTTCGCGGAAACCCATGGGCACGGCTTTGAGTGACTCCTCGGACGCCGTGATAACTACCGGTAGCACCATGAAGGCGAGCGTGAACCAGCCGGCCATCAGCGAGACGTTCCAGCCAAAAAAGATTACAAACATACCGAAGCCGAAAAGTCCGAAGACGATCGAGGGAACACCGGCGAGATTAAGGATCGCGAGGCGGATAAACCGCACTACGGGACCGTCCTTCGCGTATTCGTTGAGATAAATCGCACTGCACACTCCGAGAAAAAGCGCGATCGACATCGAACCGACCACCAGCAGGACCGTGCCGACGATGCACGGCCAGATTCCACCGGCGGAGTAAACGTAACTTTGGGCCTTGAACACGGGAGCGGGCTGGCCCGCCGCGACTGCCTTGGCTATCTCGCCTTCGCGGAAGGCGCGGTATTCCTTGTCGCCCATCTCGCGGTTTTGTCCCTCATGCTCGAACACGTAGAGCGATTCGGGCGCAGTGAACAAAAAGGTGTTGGTGACGTAAGGGAACGTGGAGGTGGTCTTGAAGGCGTTCGTCACCGTCGGCAGGCCCTTGATGACGATATCTGCAAACACGATGGCACCGCAAAGGAGCACGAGATAAGTTGCCGCGCGGAAGATGGTCAGGACCACTTTTTCAAGGGCGCGGCCGCGGCTCGGCTTGCTGGCGAAAGGATTGGTGGGAGAGGACATGGAGATAAGGGCTGAAGGTATCAGGCCGGGCTTCGTGACGTTGGGGAGGTTTTTGCCAGCCCTTCGGTCTTTCAGCCTTTTAGCCCTTGGTTTTGTGTCAGCCGATGGAAACGCGGTATCTGCGCACGATTTTCTGCGCGAGGAAGTTGATGAGCAGGGCGATGAAGAAGAGCACGAGGCCGACCATAAACAAGGCCCGGTAGTGAATCTCGCCGCGCACCACCTCGCCCATCTCTTGGGCGATAATGCCCGTCATGGTGTGGACCGGTTGAACAAACGCGGTGAAACCCTGCGTAAAGTCGGGGATAGCGATGCGGTTACCTGCGCAAAGCAGCACCACCATCGTCTCTCCGATCACACGCCCGAGTCCAAGCAGGATTGCGGATACGATGCCCGAGAGCGAAGCCGGAACTATGATGCGCAAAATCGTCTGCATGCGCGAGGCGCCAAGTGCATACGACGCCTCCCTGAACGCTCGCGGCACGTTGTTGAGCGCATCCTCGGCGAGCGTGAAGATCGTGGGGACGGCGATCAACGCCAGCAGGCAACCGGCGGTGAGCGCGTTGAGTCGCTCGGCGAACGGAAACCCCGGCACCCACGCCAACGCCTCAAACTGGGACAGGGCGCGCAGCGCCTGGCCGAGCACCACGATGCCGAAGAAACCCAGCACAACGGACGGGATTGCGGAGATAAACTCGATGGCCGGCTTGACGAACTTCTGCTCCCGGGGGCTGGAGAATTGGTTGATGTAAATGGCCGCCCCCACGCCCAGCGGCACGGCAAGCGTCAGCGCGATGATCGACACCATCAGCGACCCCAGGAACAGCGGCACGATCCCATACCAATCCTGCCAGAAACTCGCCGTGAGCCATTGTTTGCCAAAGATAAACCCTGTGACCGTGTCGAGAAATGGCACGGGTTTCAGGTAATCCCACGATTCCAATTTACGCTGGGTATCCGGGAACGTGGCCAGATACTGCTGGTTCAACTCCTTGAAGCGCACCATGCGTTCTTCGAGCGCCGGCACCGGCAACGCCGGGGTTTGCGCGAGGACTTCGTTTATCGCGGCGGCTACACCGTTGGCGGCTTCGATGTAGGCGGGCGTGGTCCCCACGAGAGGAGCGAGCTCCGCCTTGAAGTCGGTCTCCGAGATTTTAACGGCGTCGGCCTCCACCGTCATGCCGGCGGCGAGGAATTGAGCGCGCTCCGTCTTCGCGTCCTCGTTGATGGTATACTTTTCCTTGATCGCGACCGCGACATCGGTGAGTTCGGAGACGAGGCCGCGAACCGGTTCGATGGTGTCGCTATAACGGCCGGCAAACTCGTCGAAGGTGGCGAGCTTGGCATTGGCATCGGCGAGGGATGCACCCTCTGTCTCGGTGAGGTGACGAACCGCCCGCAGGCGGATATCGAACAGGTAGCGGGTGAGCGCGGTGTGCGCCTCCTGCTGGTTCCGCATGTAGTCAACGTATTCCAGCCCGGCCTTGCGATAGAGTGTGATACTATCGCGGTTCTGGCCAAAAAACGCCGAGCCCTCTTTAAACAAAAATACGGTGATCAACGCGAGGACTACCACCGCCATGATGGCATTGCCTCCAAAAAAGGCGCGAATGGTCTCGTCGAGGGTCAGGCCAAAAAAGCGCGTGCGCTCTTTCCGAATCACGAACGGGGTGCGCTGCGCTGGCGGCGTTGACGGAGGAGGCGTGAGTGGCGCGATCGGCATTGCGGGAGCAGAGTGGGAATCGAAGAGAGTGGGAAGCAGTTGAAGCGCTAGAAAGGCAGAAGCCCGCTTGAAAGACAGTCAAGCGGGCCCCTGTGACAGTTACGTGATAAACCGAAAGACCGAACACCCAGCGTTACTTAACTGGGATGAAACCGACCTTTTCGACGATCTTCTGACCGGCGTCACTGAGCGTGAATTCGATGAACTTGGCGGCTTCGCCGGTGGGCTCACCGTTGGTGTAGTAGAAGTTCGGGCGGGCGTAAGGATACTTCTTGGAGAGAACCTCGTCCTTGGTGGGCAGGTGGCCTCCGATCGGGATGACCTTCACGCCGGGAGACTTGATGTAAGCAACGCCCACATAGCCGATACCATTGGGGTTCTTGCCGACTTCGGCGGCGATCTGCTCGTTGCCGGCCATCTTCTGGGAGGACGGAGCGTAGTCGCGCTTCTTCATCGCGAGGTCCTTCCAGTCCGAGTAGGTGCCGGAAGAGGTGTTGCGCGTATAGATCGAGAACGTGCCGGCTTTGCCGCCCACTGCGGACCAATCGGTGACATCACCGGTGAAGATCTGCTCGATTTGACGCTTGGTGAAGGTCGTGACGGGATTGTTCTCGTTCACGATAACCGCCATGCCGTCGTAGCAGACGATGATCGGCTTCATGGCGACGCCCTTGGCGGCAGCAGCGGAGACCTCGGTGGCGCGAGCGCGACGGGAGGACATACCGATTTCAGCCGTGCCATCGGTGATGGCGGCGATGCCCGTCGTGGAACCTTCGGCGGCGATTTCGAACGAAACGCCGGAATGGGTGGCCTTATACTCTTCGGAGAGCATGGGCACGAGTTTGGCACCGAGCGTGTCGGAACCCTTGATGACAAGCTTCTGAGCGGACGCAGTGACGGCGGTGGCCAGCAGCGCGGTAAGGACGATAAGTGATTTTTTCATAACCAGAATTAAAGATAGGAGAGTTAAAAGGGGGCGCGAGCGGTGAAGCTCGCGCCCGTGCGTGAAGATCTAAGCTTAGAAGCGGGCCGACAGATCGACTTGGAGGACCTGGGCCTTGCCGAAGCCGTTGCCGCGGCTAGCACCGCCAGCAGCACGGGTCTGCTCGATGTTGAACGAGTTGAAGTAGGTCGTCGTGAAGGTAATCGCGCTCGTGAGGCTGTAGGAGCCCGAGAGAATAACGCCTTCGCCGTTCAAGAGACCGCCGTTGAAGTCGGAATCGAGGAGCAGCGATGAGTAAGAACCGTTGCCCACATGACGGTATTCAGCGACGAGTTGATAGTCGCCGGGAAGGCGGTTTTCACCGTAGCGGACACCCGCATTGTAGATCTCGGAATCATCATCAACCGGCTGGGGAGCGACGCCGCCAGCAAGACGGCGGGCGCGATCATCGCCTTCGATGTTGAAGCCGTAGGTGGCGTAAATAGCGAACGGCTTGGCGCCGAGCGTCATGGTGTATTCGAACGGAACCAGGACTGTCGCCAAATCGGTGTAAACCGAAGTGTCGCTTGCCTGAAGCGCGGCGGTGGTGGCCGATCGATCATGGTCGGAGGGAGCCGCGAAGGCTACGATCGTCGGAGCCACTTTGAATTTCTTCGTGGCATACTCCACTTGCCCGATTAGAAGCATGGAGGGATCGACCGTAGGGTTTGAATTCGTCGTCGTCGAAGTGATCGCCCCCGTCGTGGGGTTGACCGCAAAAACGGTGGTAGCAGCTGAAGTGCTGCCCGAATTGGCGGCATTGTTATTCAGCACAAACTGGCCGGCGCGCATCGACAGGGTCGAGCCCTTGATGCCGACGTCGCTGTAAACGATCTCTTCGGCGATACCTTCGAAGTTGATATCGGAATCGATCCAGAAGCCGTTCACGCCGGGGTTGAAGAACTTGTGGGGGAGCTTGCCAAGGCGGAGGTCAACCGAGTCGGAGCCAAGAAATCCACTGTCCCGGTAGTTGATGTAGGCTTGGCCGAAATAGGCAAAGTCCGTGTCCTTGGAGAAATTATCCGTGGCGCTGCCCAAATCGGCATTGGTCGAGGTGGCACCGTTGGCGGATTCAATGCGCAGAGCGGTGGTCCACTTGGGGCCGAGGTCGGCGGTGAAACCGAGGCGCACGCGATAGCGGTAGCGGTTACGGTCGCGGTCGTTGGCGGCGCCAACGGGATTGGATTCTTCGTTATCGTATTGATAACGAACGCGAGCGTCGCCGGCGATGCGGAGACGGGTCACGGCGGACGAAACATCCAGCTTGCCGGGCGAGGTCGTGCCGAAATCCTTCAGCAGTTCAACGCGGAGGTCTTCACCTTCTTGATCGGTGAGGATGCCCTTCTTAACGAGGGTGTCGATGAGCGGACCGCTGTCTTGGGCAACCGCCATCGTGGCGCTGCCGAGTGCCACGCCGCCGAGCAGCGCGAGCCATTTGAGTGAGTTTGTAGCCATGTTCTTGGGTTTTGGTTTTTGGAGCACGCACCGGCCGTGCTGATCGGTGCCGACGATGCCAGCGAATTGTTACGATCTGGCGGCGGTTGTGTTACGAAACCGTGATAACCAGATAATTGCAAAATGCAATTCAGTGCGTTTTGCGTTACGTGGAATGCTCGATTTCTTCTTGAACCGTAGTCAGTTGCACCAACTCATGCAACGAAGAGAAGTGACGGCTCAAATCGAAGTCCCCGCCGAGGCCTCCCACGATCTTATCGAACAAATCCTTCTTTGACGCTTGAAGCGCCTGAATGCGCTCCTCGATGGTGCCGGCGGTGACCATGCGATAAACAAACACCGTCCGCTTCTGCCCGATGCGGTGGACCCGATCAACAGCCTGCGCTTCCACCGCCGGGTTCCACCACGGATCGAGCAGAAAGACGTAATCCGCCGCGTGCAACGTGATGCCGGTCCCGGCCGCCTTGAGCGAAACCAACATCACGGCCGCACCGTCGGCATTCTGAAACGATTGCACGGGTTTCAAGCGGTCGAGTGTCATGCCGGTGAGCTCGTAACGCGGCAGGTCGGGAAAATTCTCGGCCAGGGCCGTGCGCACGCGGTCGAGCAACATTACGAACTGCGAAAAGATGACGACCTTGTGTCCGCTCCCGATGACTTCGGCGAGTTTTTCGACCAAGAGCGTGATTTTGCCGGAGTCGGCCAGCGGGGCGTGCATCCAAGGAAGCATGTCCGGGTCGCAGCAGACCTGGCGCAGGCGGGTGAGCAACGCGAGGAAGCCGAAGGATTTCTCGCGCATGGCGGCCCCCACGTCGTTGCCGAGGCGGTTAAGACCCTCGGAGCAGATGCGTGCGTATTCGGAGCGTTGCACCTCGGTGAGCGGGCATAGCAGGTCGATCTCGACCTTTTGCGGGAGCTCGGTGGCGACCGCATTTTTCGTGCGGCGCAGGATAAAGGGCGCGAGCTGCGCGCGCAGGCGTTCCAGCGTGCCGGCGCGGTCGTTGTTCAACGCCGCCTCGAAAATCACCCGCGAGCCCAGCAGGCCGGGGAGGAGAAAGCGGAAGATCGACCAGAGATCGAGCTGGCGGTTTTCCAGCGGCGTGCCGGTCAGGACGATCCGGTGGCGCGCGCGAATCGCAAAGCAGGTCTGCGTGACCTTGGCGTCGGGATTCTTGATGAACTGGCCCTCGTCGAGCACCGCGTAAGAAAAGTCGTGCTGGCTGAGCAGCGGGCGGTGTTTACGAAGCTGGGTGTAGCTCGCGAGCCAGATGACGGAGTCCTTGCGCGACGTGAAGTCGTTACCCGTTTTGAGCACGTCAACAGCGAGGTGAGGGAAAAAGCGCGCAATCTCCTCGCGCCACACGGGCACCACGCTAGCGGGGCACACGATGATGCTCGGACGATCGGCGTGGGGACGCGTGGCGAGGAGCGTGAGCACTTGCAGCGTCTTGCCCAAGCCCATCTCGTCGGCGAGCAGGCCGTGGCAGCCGACATCGCACAGGTGATGCATCCACTCGACGCCCCGACGTTGATAAGGGCGGAGCAGTTCCGGGAGCGCGGGGTTGGCCGCCGAGGCGGTGAGCACGTTTTTGCGCCACGCCTCCAGCTCCGGCGAGAGCGTGAGTTTGACGCGGCTGTCGCTGTAGAGCGAAAAAATCAGGTAAGGCGAAAGTTCGCCGCCGCTTCGGGCCTCGGCTGCCGTGCGATGCCAGGCACTGATCGAGGCAAGCCGTTCGATGGGCAACGACACGATACCGATGCTCGGGATGATCACGGGCGATGTGCCCTTCTTTGTCAGGATCGAGACTTCCTCGTCGGTGAGCAGCCGTTCGCCGGCCTTAAAAATCCACCGCAGGTCCAAGCCCTGCCCGTCCGCCGACCGGCCCTTGCGGGTGGTCGCGACGGCTTCGACGGTGACTTCCTTCGTGCCGTTGAGCAACGTCGCCGACTGTGCGTCGAGCTCCACCGCAAAGAGTTTTTTCCACGCGGGCAGGGTCGTTTTCAGGAAGTTCGGAATCTCCACGACGGAGCCGAGCACGTAGAGACCGGTGACTTGGTTATAACTGAAGTGCGCCTTGCGTGCATAAGCGGCGAGGCCGATCAATTTGGCACGTTCGCTCGAGCTGATGGTCGCGTGGCAGTGCCCGCCGGCCTGCGCGACCTGACCGAGAGCGGGCACGCGTTTTTTATCCGGGTTGACCCACTTGGCTTGAAACGTGAGCCCATCGGTCGTGGTGGTGAAAACCAGGATCAACGTGCGCGACGCGGCGCGCGCGGCGGCGCCCGCAGGGGTGCGACGCGAAGCCGAAGCGGTGCGCACCGCGGTGGCCGCCGGCGCAAATTTGGAGGAAGCCGCGTGGCTGTGACCGTGGCCATTAGCGTGGCCATTGCCATGGGCGTGAGATGCTGCGCCGTGGGTGGCACTTGAGTTGTTGCCGTTCAGCGTCGCCGAAGCAGACGGCGGCGGCAGGTCGTCGGGCAGCGGAGATATTTCATCGGCGACCAACTCCTCGATCTCATGCAGCCCCGCGATTGCCAAAGAGTGTGCGAGATCGATATCGGTCGACGAGGAGCGAACGGAGACTCCGGCATCCGACCACTCAATGACCGCATACTCGTCTTTTTTGTCGACGCGGCGATGAATGATCGCGTCGGAGGCGGTCAACTCGAGCTCACGCACCTCGCCATCGCGGTAGATCCGGTGGCCTGCTTCCAATTGGGCTTCGCTGAAATGACGCTCCCAATCGTGTTCGAGTTTACCGAACCAGAATTCAAGCGACTGCGGAGTGTAGACTCGTTTCGGACCGTGCGTTTGCATCCAACGTAAAACAACGGAAACTAGAACTCATCCAAACGCGGGCAACTCTTAATTCGCGAGGCGATCCAGTTCCTCGCGGATAACCGCCAGCGTGCGGCGAACAGCGCCTTGGTTCGCCTCTCGCCAAACCTGCGCCGCGGCCGACATGCGGGCGCGCGCCGGAGCATCGGCCCACAACGAAAGCACCGCCGCGTGCAAACCCGCCGCGTCGCTCACCGCTTGCGCCGCGCCCGCAGCGCGCATGTCGCGGGCGATCACGCGAAAGTTCGACATCTCGGAGCCAAACACGACCGGCTTGCCCAACGCGGCGGCTTCGACCGGCGTTTGACCTTCGTGGTGCGGTGGCAGGCTTTTGCCGACAAACACCAGCTCGGCGAGCTGAGTGAGCCGGCGGAGTTCACCGGTTGTATCGCCCACCGCGACATCCACCGCCACGCCGGCGGGGGCGACGCCTCGCGAACGAAAGTGGTAGGCGAGCCCGCCACCTCGGAGCAGGGCCTCGATTTCGGCACGGCGTTCCGCATGGCGCGGCACAATTAAGAGGCGCACCACCCTGCCCTCCGCACGCAGGGCTTTCAGGATCTCAATCAAGACCGCTTCCTCCCCCGGCCAGGTCGATGAGCCGAGCAACACGGGCTCGTCGCCGAAGCCGAGTTCGCGACGCAGCGCCGCCTTTTCCACATCCGTGAGCAAGGGAATGGTCACATCGAGTTTGATGTTGCCGGTGGTGCTCACGCTGCGTTCGTCAAAGCCGATCTGGCGAAAGCGCTCTGCATCGTGTTCAGAGCAGGCGAGCACCCGCGTGATGCCGGAAAACAACGTGCGCGACCACGAGCGCAGTTTCATCATGCGCCGAAAACTTCGGTCGGAGAGACGCGCATTCACCGCGAGGACCGGGACCCCGCGCACCTGTGCCTGCCGGATGTGTTCGGGCCAGCGTTCGCCTTCGAGCAGGATCAACAAATCAGGCGCAATGCTCCGCCAAGCCCGTCGCGAAAACAGCCACCAATCCACGGGGAAGTAACCGATACCCGCCGTGAGCGCGGCGTAACGGTCCCGCGCGAGCGCATAACCCGTGCTCGTGGTGGTCGTCAGGTAAACCTCCACTGTCGGGTCGGCGTGCAACGCATCAAGCAGCGGCGCGAGCGCGAGCATTTCGCCGACACTCACCGCTTGCAGCCACACGCGGCGGACGCCGGGTCGTTTCGGCGGCAGGGGCGGGACGGCGCCGAAGCGCTGCGCAAAGTTTTCCTGATAACCCCCACGCCGGCGCATGCGGAGCAGGTAATACGGAGCGGCCAGCAACATCGCCGGCGGAAACAAAAACCGATAAAGCCAGATCATCGGATCGACTCAGCGCGCGCGGCCAGTCGAGGGCGCCTGATCGAGAGGCTCTTCGTCCGTGACGAAGGTGAGGTTGAACAGCGGCAACAGGCACAACAGCCCGACCACCGTGAGTCCCAGCACCGCGTAACCGGCCACATCGTGCACCGTGCCTTCGATTTCCTTCGGACCGTAGTTGTAGGCCCAGGCCGTCAGGAACAGGCTGCGCGCCAAATTCGTGAAGAACGCGAAACCGATGGCCGACGCGACGAGCCCCACTTTTTTCCAGAGCTTGTCCAAAAACACCGCGGCGAGAAACGACCCGGCGAACAAGCAGGCCGTAAACGACCGAATGCCCGAGCAGGCATCCGCGACACCCACGTCTCCCAGCGGCAGCTTGAGCACGTTGCCACTCTGCTCGATGGACAGACCCAACGTATCGAAAACGAAAAACACCACCGCGGCCACGCGGTTGAGCATGAAGAGACTGAGGTTGTTCTCGATCACCGACACCATCGGAGCCGAGACCAACCACACGAGCGCGGGAAACATAAAGAGCGCCACGAGCTTGACCCGCGCATCCGCGAACACACCCACCGCGCCCGCCCCGGTGGTGGCCGGCTTGACGTCGTCCGCCGACGACACGGGCTCCGGCGCGTTCATGAAGAGCAGGGGCAACACCAGCACGCCCGTGCCCAGCGATAGAGCGAGCGTTCCCGGATACGAAGGCCCGGCACCGGCTCGGTAAAGCGCCCCGATCAAAAACAACAGCGCCCCGCCGGCCAGCGCGGCGTAAGTAAGAAAACTCAACATCCACGCCGCCCCGCCCGTGGCGCGCGGGCTGCCCGGGGCCACGCTCGCCTGGATCGCCGCCGTGATGCGCGCCCAGCGATCATGCACGACGAACGCCACGAAGGCCGGCACCAACCAGCCAAACCCGTAATCTTCCTTGGTGCTCCACCAGTGGGACTGATCCCAGGCCACAAACCCCATGAACGCCCCGCTCAGCAGCAGCGCGGTTAAAAACGGCGCGGGCACGGTGGCAGTCCATTGTTTCCAAAAACTCATCATGGGAAATGTTCGGATTGCCCGATACCACCGCGCGCCGCCAGCACTTTCGGAAGGCGCAGCTGCGGCGGCGTGGGTGTCGTTTGGTTCAGTCCGAAGGCAACGCGGTGAACACCACCGAGCAATTCGTGCCGCCGAAGCCAAAGCTGTTGGCCAGCGCGGCCCGCACCGGCTTCCGCACGGCGATGTTGGGCGTCACGTTGAGCCCCAGGGCTTCGATAGCGGGGTCCATGTTGTCCATGTTGATGGTGGGCGGAACCACGCCTTCGTGGATTGCTTTCACGGCGGCGAACGCCCCCATCGCGCCCGCGCCGCCGAGGAGGTGGCCGGTCATCGACTTCACGCCGCTCACGTGGAGCGTGGCTTTGTTTTCGGCAAACACGGTCGCGATCGCCGCCGACTCTTCTCCGTCTCCGCCGGGAGTCGAGGTCGCGTGCGCGGACACATAATCAATCGCCGTCGCGGGCAACTCCGCCGAGGCGAGGGCCGCGCGCATCGAGCGTTGCGAGCCTTCCGCGCCGGGCGCGAGCGACGACAGGTGATAGGCGTCGGCCGAAGCGCCGTAGCCGCGCAATTCGGCATATATGCGCGCGCCGCGTTTCACGGCGTGCTCATACTCTTCGAGCACGAAGACGACCGCGCCCTCGGCAAACACGAAGCCGTCGCGATCTTTGTCATAAGGGCGCGAGGCCTTTTCGGGCGCGTCGTTGCGGGTCGAGAGCGCGCGCATCTGGGCAAATGCACCGATGGCAAGCGGCGTCACGCAGGCTTCCGCGCCGCCCGCGATCATCACCTCGGCGTCGCCGCGGGCGATGGCCGCCGCCGCTTCGCCGAGTGAATGCCCGCTGGTCGCGCAGGCCGAGGCGACCGCCATGTTGGGCCCGCGAAAATCGAGCAACAAGCTGACCTGGCCGGCGAGCAAGTTGGGAGCGATTTGGATGATGAAAAACGGCGAGATCTTGCGAAACCCGCCCGCGTTAAAGGTCTCCTGCATCGCTTCGATTTCCGGGAGACCACCGAGACCGACGCCGAGGTTCACGCCCATGCGCTCGGAGTTCATCGTGGCGCGGTGGACATCGAGACCGGAATCGGCGTAGGCCTCGACCGCCGCCGCCGCGCCGAGATGGGTGAACCGACCGAATTTTTTCGCATCCTTTGGCGTGAATACGGACGCCAGCGGCTCGCGGTCCCTGCCGCGTGGATACAGCGGAGTTGCCAACGGCTTGGTGGGCTCAAAGCCCTTCACTTCGCCGGCGATGCGCGCCGTGCAGCCGGAGGCGTCAAACCGGGTGATCGGCCCGATCCCGGAACGACCGGCCACGAGACCGGCCCAGGTCTCGGTCGCGCTCAGACCCAGCGGGCTGACGGCGCCCAGACCGGTGACGACCACACGACGACGCACTGTAGGTTGGAAGGCATGCATTGTAATAAAGGTAACCCCCATCCATCGCGGTTCGGCGTCGCCCCGACAATTTCAAAGTTTACCGGAGAAAGTTTACCGGCGTGCCGTCCGCGCGAGCCCCGAAGACGCCCTAGCGTCGGCGTCTGCACCGGGCTTTGACTTTGCCCACGGCAGGCTTTTACCTCCCGTTTCTTTTTTAACCGATGTCTCAGCTGCATCCCTATTGGCGCATGGAATATGTCGAGGCACCGCGCATGCCCGAATCCCGGCGCCCGTTCACCGACTTGCCCGCGCTGGGCAATGATCGCGAAGCGCTCATCGTGCACCGCAGCGCCCTGTGTTACCTGATGCTTAACCGGTTCCCCTACAACCCGGGACACTTGTTGGCCATCCCGTTGCGCGAGATCACCGATATCGAAGAGCTTACGGCCGAGGAAAGCGCCGACCTGTTCGCCATTCTCACGTTTGGAAAAAAAATCCTTCGCGCCACCCTCAAGCCCGATGGTTTTAACCTGGGCTTCAACCTCGGTTCCGCGTCCGGCGGCAGCATCCCGCATCTTCACGGCCACATCGTTCCGCGATGGAACGGCGACAATAACTTCATGCCGGTCCTCGGCCAGACCCGCATCCTCCCACAAGCCTTGGAATCAACGTGGGAACGGCTAACCGCCGCAGCGGCGGTAATGACCAATGACCAATGACGAATGTCGAATGACACGCGATCCACACATGTTTTGTTCTATCATTAGGCGTTCGTCATTCGTCATTCGTCACTTCTAGGAGCCATGGCGACCAAGACCCTCCACTTCCCTTCCGCGCGCCACCTGCACCAGCTTTACGCGGGCCGCGAAGACAACCTGGCGTTCATCGAAAAGCACCTGGGCGTGACCCTCGTCAGCCGCGACGATTGGCTGCAAATCGACGGCCCCGAGCCCGCCATCGCGCAAACCGAGTCGCTCCTCGGTTTTCTCAACGAAGCTCGCACCCAAGGCGTGCAGATTCGCACGCCCGACCTCGTCCGCTTCGTCGAGATGATCGCCCGCGGCGAGAGCGAACAGCTCCGCGAATTGTTCGGAAAACCACTCGTGGTTGCTACGAACCGCAAAACCATCGCCCCGAAAACGCTGGGCCAAAAGCTCTACCTCCAATCCATCCAGACGCACCCACTCGTCTTCGGCATCGGTCCCGCCGGCACCGGCAAGACCTACCTCGCGATGGCCGCAGCCGTTTCCGCCCTCCTCAAAAACCAGGTTCAGCGCATCATCCTGACCCGGCCCGCCGTCGAGGCCGGTGAAGCGCTCGGCTTCCTTCCCGGCGATCTCAACGAAAAGATTCTCCCGTATCTGCGCCCCCTCTACGACGCGATGGCCGACATGCTCGACGCCGAGGACGTCGCCCGCCTCACCGAAAAAAACGTGATCGAGATCGCCCCGCTCGCCTACATGCGCGGCCGCACGCTCTCGAACTCCTTCATCATTCTGGATGAAGCGCAGAACACCACGCCCGAGCAGATGATGATGTTCCTCACCCGCCTGGGCGAAGAGTCGCGCATGGTCGTAACCGGCGACATTACCCAAATCGACCTGCCGCGCTCCAAACAGTCCGGACTCCTCGAAGTGCAACGCATCCTACGAGACGTGCCCGGCATCGAGTTCCACCACTTCAGCGGCGCCGACGTGGTTCGCCACCCGCTCGTCATGAAAATCATCGAGGCCTACGAACGATATAAAAATCCCATCTCACCCAACGATGGCGACGAAGCCCGCTAAACCGAGATGTCCTTCCTCACGCAATTCCTCCACCGCAACCAGCCGCGCACCCGCAAAACCGCCGCGGTCTCCGGCACCGTGGAGTTTCTCGAAACGAGCCGCCTCGTCACGTTTTTGATTTTTGCCGCCACCACGGCGGCCATCGTGCTCATCAGCTTTGTCGGTATTTCCACCGCCAATCTCCCGGTCCTGCCCAACCAGATCGCCAGCCTGCGCATCGTGGCCAGCGCGCCGTTCAACTATCCCAGCGCCGAGAAAACTCGCCTCGCCAGCGAACAAATCCGCGACCGTCTCCCTCCCGTGTATCGTCTCGATTTCGAGTCCTACAAGCAGTTCGAGACCCACCTTCGCGAACTCCTTGGCAGCCTCGAAATCTTCGAGCGCGACCACCCCGAAATCAACATCCTCTCCGCAAAGCGCCGCGACGATTTTGCCGCGCTCGTTAACGAATTCAACGCGAAGGGACTTTACCAGGTCTCCCCGGCCGACGCCACGACCTTGCTCAGAGCCGGCCCGCCCGCGCTCCGCTCCACGCTCGTCGAAAGCGGCCTCCGCGTCCTTCGCGATATCTACACTCAAGGCATCCACGACGGCAAAACCTTCGGCTCCGAACCATCGGATGGCATCAGCGTGTCGCAGATCGTGACCGCTGAAGGAAAGCCGTCTCTGCGACCCGCCCAATCCGTGGAGCAGGCTCTCACCGCCCTCCGCATCAACCTCGCCGCCGAGTCCGGCGGACGCGAACTCGGCCTCCCGCTTTTCCGTATTTTCCGCAACGGCCTTACGCCGAACCTCATCTTCGACATCGCCGCGACTCGCCGCCTCCAAGAAAACGCCGACCGCGATTTAAAGCCTGTCGTCGTCGAGGTGGATCGCGGCCAGACGATCATCGAGCCGGGCATGCGCGTCACCCCTGAGCAACACGAGATGCTCATCGCCCATCGCAAGTTCCTCTTGGAAAACCGTGACATCGCCCTGGAAGAGGGTTTGCAGCTCTTCGGCCGCCTGCTCCTCGTGCTCGCGATGCTCTTGGCGAGCATGCTCTACATCCGGATCGAGGACCGAGAAACGCTCCTGAGTAACGGGCGCCTCGGCCTGCTCGCCTTGGTGGTTATATTGAATCTCGCGCTAGTTCGCGCGACCTACGCACTCGGAAGTCTGCCGTTTTTTATAGAGGACTCCGCCGCCGCGTCGCTCCTCCCCTACCTCGCGCCCGTCGCCATCGCCCCGCTGATTGTGGCCATCCTCATCAACGCGGGCTCCGCCATCTTCATGGCGTTGTTCATCTCCATCTTTACGAGCGTCATTTACGGCAACCGCCTCGATCTTCTGGTTTTAACCTTCCTCGCATCCGTGGTTGCGATTTTCTGGAGCAGCCACACCCGCAAACGAGGCAACGTCGTGCGCGCCTCGGTGTTCGCCGGCATCACCGTGGCCATCTTCGCGTTGATCATCGGCGTCGTTGATCGCATCGCGTTCATGACGATCTTTAAACAAATGGCCGCCGGCCTCGCGACCGGCGTTCTCACCGGCGTGATTGTCGTCGGACTCCTCCCCGTTCTCGAAGGCCTGTTCAAGCGCACGACCGACATCACGCTGCTCGAGCTCACCGACTACAACCACCCCTTGCTGCGCCTCATGCAGCTTGAGGCCCCCGGCACCTATCACCACTCGCTGGTCGTTGCGCAGCTCTCGGAAAACGCCGCCGCCGAGGTCGGCGCCAACCCGTTGCTCGCCCGCGTGTGCGCCCTCTTCCACGACATCGGAAAAACCGCCAAGCCCGAGTATTTTGCGGAAAACCAGCGCGACGGCGTCAACCCCCACGACCTGAGCAACCCGTCGCTCTCTGCGCTCATCATCAAGAGCCACGTCAAAGACGGCGTGGACCTCGCCCTCAAGCACAAGCTGCCCCGCGCCGTGATCGATGTCATCCAGCAACACCACGGCACCACCCTGATCCGCTACTTCTACCACCGGGCGGTCAACCACACCCGCTCTCCACTCCCGATCGCGCCCGGGCCCGGCAACGGCACTTCCTCCAAGGATCCGTTTTCTTCGCCGCTCCCGGGTCTCGAACCCGTCCCCGTCAGCGAGACAACCTACCGTTACGACGGGCCGCGCCCCCGCTTTAAAGAAAGCGCCATCATCCACCTCGCCGACGGTGTTGAAGCCGCTTCCCGGTCGCTCCGCAAAGTCACCCCGCAGCACCTCGGCGAGATTATCGACCAGATCTTTCGCGACCGCATGGAAGACGGCCAGCTCGACCAAGCGCCCATCACCTTCGAGGAGCTCTCCAAGATAAAAACCAGCTTTACCTTCACGCTGCTCAACATGCTCCACGGCCGCGTCGCCTACCCGCAGGAGACCGAGGACCGCTCATCCAAACTCAGCCCGGCCTGACCGTTGTTCTCATCATGCCCGCTCGCGAACTCGACATCCTCAACGCCCACCCGCGCCTTCGTCTCGATAAAAAAGCCGTCGCCCAAGTCGTCGCCACGCTCGACGCCCACCGCGAAAAATTCCTTGGCGGCTGTCCCGACGGTGAACTGTCGCTCGCCTTCCTCACCGACGCCAAGCTTGCGAAGCTCCACAACGACTTCCTCGACGACCCCACGACCACCGACGTCATCACCTTCGATGGCCACCCCGCACTCGGCACCGCCGGAGAAATCTGCGTCTCCGCCGACACCGCCGGCTCGTATTCAAAAGCCCACGACCGCGATTTCAGCGAAGAGCTCACGTTGTATGTCGTCCACGGCTGGCTCCACCTCGCCGGCTACGACGACCTCCAGCCCGCCAAGAAACGCAAAATGCGCGCCGCCGAAGCCCGCGCGATGAAGCTTCTGGCCGCCGCCAACGCCATCCCCACGTTCGCCCTGCGTCGGTAGGGCGGGAACTCCGCTCCCCGCCTTCCGCCCTCCACGTGCCCGGCCCCTCGTTCACCACCGACGCGATCGTGCTGCGCGCCTGGCCGCCGACCGACCTCTTCCAGACCTTCACCGTTTTCGACTCCGATCACGGCGCCCTTCGCGTCCTCAAGCGCATCCCGAAAAAACCCGCCGCCGCGCACCTCGCGATCGACCTCTTCGACGAGGTATCGCTCCTGCTCGAAGGCACGCCCCAAGGCGACGCCTGGTTCGTCAAAGAAGCCCGCCTGCTCCACCGCCACGCCGGCATCGGTCTCCGCTACGAATCTCTCCTCCACGCCTCCGCCTTTGCCACGCTGGTGACGCGCAACCCGGGCCCGGAGGAAAGTTACCCGTCCGTCCACGCGCTCCTGCGCACCGTTTTTGCCGCCTTCGCGGAGTCAGCCCGGCCCGACATCGTCTACCTGAAAAGCCTCTACCGCTTTGCCCGCGACGAAGGCCACCCGTTGAAGCAGCAGTGGTTTCCCGCCCTCCCCGCCGCCGACCGGCCGCTCGCCGCCGCCTTGATCAACCAGCCTCTCGCCGCGCAAACCGTAGCGCCCGCCGACGTCGCACGCCTCCTCCGCAGCCTCGAAAGCTACCTCCGCCAACACACCGAAATCCACCTGGAGTAGTGTGCCGTCCCACGAAAAATTATGCATGTAGGACCTGACCTTGTGTCAGGCCGGTTGGGCATGCGCACGCCCAGAGACTACCCGGCCTCACGCAAGATGAGGCCCTACACTAGTCCGAAAATTTAGCCGTTACAGGCTACTAGTCGTGTATCTCCGAGGTGGACCGCGACCTCCGGGCGCGGTCGGCGGGCTGACGGTCCAGACGGCCTCCGAGATCGCCGCCCATGTAACGCATGCCGCTGTTCCCCTGGCGCCTTTTGCCCCTTTTTACGGCCATTCCCTCGGACCGGTTTTTCTTTCGTGTATTTCGTGTGTTTCGTGGTGAAACTTTCGTTTCCGCGCGCCCATGGACTTCGATCTCGATCAACGCACCGCCTCGCTGAGCATCGGCGAATTCGCCGCGTTCACCATCGGCCCGCGCGACCCCGGCGACGCCCCCGGCTCGCAAGGCCTCTGGCGCGCCCGTCTCGGCACTCGCTGGCACCAAGAGCTTCGCACCACCACCGCTTACGCCACGCCCACGGCCGCGTTTGAGGTCCCCATCTCCGGCCGCGTCTTCCACGGGGGCTGGACGCTCACCCTCACCGGCCGCATCGACCAACTGCTCCCCGCTCTTTCCGCTGGAGACGGGACCTCCCGGTCCCGTTCCCCCGCTGTCCTTCGCGAAATCAAGACCACGCTCGAATCACTGCCCCAGCCCGAGGAAGACCTCCGCACCGCGCACCCCGACTATTTTGCGCAACTCGCCACCTACCTCGCGCTCCGCCGCCTTGCCGATCCGTCCGAAAAAATCCGCGGCGAACTCGTCTTCGTCGAGGCAACCACCGGCCTGCTTCAGACCATCGCGTTCACCACCTCCGACGAAGCCCCTTTTCGCGTCCAACTCGAGCGCGTCGCCGAGTTCCTCAACCTCCGCCTCCGCGCCCGCCAACGTCTCCGCACCCTCTCTTTTCGCTCGGCGTTCTCCGATCTGCGAGAGGGCCAGCAGACCACTCAAGCCGACCTCGCCGCTGCGCTCGCCAGCCACCCCCGCGTCCTCTTCACCGCGCCCACCGGCTTCGGCAAAACCGGTGCCCTCCTCGAATGCGCGCTCACCGCGATGAAAGCCGGCCGCTACGCCCGCCTGCTTTACCTCACGAGCAAAGCCACCGGCCAACTCCAAGTCCTCCGCACCCTCCGCGCGATGACCACGGACCCCGAGCATAACCCAATAGGTTATACTCCCCTTCCGCCCCCCCAGGAAGTCGCCAATCCGATTGGTAACCCAATAGGTGACAAACCTGCCGAGCCCGCCCCTAAGCCCGCCGCACCAGCTACTCCGGCCATCGGGCATTCGCCATTGGTCATTGGCCATTCCACGCCCGTTGCCGTGTGGCACGTGCGTCCCAAGCACGAGCACTGCCTCGACCCGGTCTGCTTCTGTCAGCGCCGTGAATTCAACCATCCCGACACCATCGCCCAACGCTGGTCTCGGGCCGGGCTCTCGCGGTTTTACCTCTTCGAGCAAGAAGCCAAGGACGTCGAAACACTCCGTTCCGCCGGCGAAGCCGCGCAGATTTGCCCCTACGAAATCACCCGCACCGCCCTCGCATTCCAAGACGTGTGGATCGGCGACTACAACTACGTCTTCGCCCCCGCCAACCGCGGTCTCTTCTACAACCAGCCCGGCTTTAACCCTGCCGAGACTCTCCTCGTCATCGACGAGGCGCACAACCTCCCCGCCCGCGCCGCCGACGCCCGCTCTCACGCGGTTTTCGCCGACGATGCCCGCCGCGTCCTCGCCGAACTCGACCACGTCCGCGCCCCCGCCGCATTCCAGCGCACTTGGGAAACTTGGACGCTCCTCCTCGCTTCACTGCAACCCTGCGACGCGCTCGACCTCGCGCAAGAAGACGACCTGGCCGACGTCCTGCGTCAACTCGCCGAGGCCATCACGCTCACTCCGCTCAACTACGAAGAGCTCGACCAACCCGTCCGCGAACTCCTCTGGCAGATCCCCGCGCTCGCCGACTGGTTCGCCCAACCGTTCCCGCGCCTCGTGTGGAGCCCGCGCGTCGGCGAACTTCGTCTCACGTGCCTCGACGCCGCGCTCCCCACCGGTGAAATCCTCCGCGACTACGCCGGCGTCATCTTCGCCACCGCCACCCCCGGCCCCGCCGCAACGTTCGCCGAAGCCTGCGGACTGCCTGAAAACCTGAAACCTGAAACGCGAAACCTGAAGTTCAAACCCACTCCCCAAGCTTCCGTTCCTCAGGTTTCAGGTCTGAGCCCTCAAGTCTCTGGCGTATGTGCCGTCACGGCGCTGACTCCGTGGCGAGACAACGCCTACGACATCGCCTACGATATCCGCGTCGACACAACCTACCAACAACGCGCCCGCCACGCCGGCACCACCGCCGACACCATCGCCGCGCTCCACGATGCGGCAGGTAGGGCGGGGACTCCGCTCCCCGCCGCCTCCGACATTCGTCCTTCGTCATTAGGAATTGGTCATTCCGCATCAGCGGCCGGTCATTCCGCTACGCCCTGCGTTGCGGTGTTTTTCCCGAGCTACGCCTACGCCGAAGCGATCAAGCAAACCTTGCAAGCCGCCCACCCGCACCTGCGCGCCGCACTTCAACCCCGCCTCTCCGACCTCGCCGCACAAACCGCCTGGGTCGACGAATCCCTCGCGTTTTCCGACGCGCTTTTCCTCGTGCTCGGCAGCAGTTTTGCCGAAGGCATCGACACCTTGGGCGGCCGCATCAGCCACGCGATGGTCGTCGGCCCCGCTCTCCCCGAGGTCAACGCGGTCCAGCGCGCCCGCCTCGCCGCGCTCTCCCACCTGAGCCGCGAAGCCGCCTTCCAACGCGTCTACCAAATCCCCGGTATCCAAAAAGTGAATCAAGCCCTCGGCCGCCTCGTGCGCGCCCCCGGCCAGCGCGCAAAGGTCATCCTGCAATGCCGCCGCTTCCTGGAACCCGCCTACGCTTCCCTGCTTGATCGCGACTACCAATTCGGCGCCACGATCCTCAAACCCACCGACCTCACGGAGTGGCTGCGTTCGGTGCCCGCGCCATCAGATTAAGCGAAGGCAGTTGAGTGCCGCCCTGAGGTAGCGCCAATGATCGCTGCGGCTTTGCACTGCGCGAGTTCGTCTGTTTTCACGGTGCGGGTCCGCCAAGCCCGCCGTGCGGCGCTCAGGGGCAAAAAAACCAGCCGTTCCCGGGCCGGTCCGGATGGGTTGTCGGCGCACGAATTCAACACTGCTTTCGACCCTGAGAACGTCGGGTCAAGCTCGATTCCCAGCGCGCCTCGCCATCATTTCACGAACGATGTAGGGCGCGGCGCCCGGAAATCGCCGTCCACCCAGGGACGGCGATAGTCGAGAATCCAATCAGGCAGCCGAAACCGATTTCTCCTTGCGGGGAGGGATGGCGAGCGAAGCCACCACGGAGATCGCCAGGATTCCGCCGATGATGCTCAACGAG
This sequence comes from Rariglobus sp., assembly GCA_031412735.1. Taxonomy (GTDB): domain Bacteria; phylum Verrucomicrobiota; class Verrucomicrobiia; order Opitutales; family Opitutaceae; genus Rariglobus. The sequence goes on from JANODO010000096.1 coordinate 37,046, forward strand.
AGTCCGACGGGGAATTTCCCGCCAAAGAGATCATTCAGCCACACCATCTTGAGGCCCACAAATACCAGGATGATGCCCAGACCGTATTTCAAGAAGCGGAACTTGTGCATGATGCCGGCAAGCAGGAAGAACAAGGCGCGCAGGCCGAGAATCGCGAACACATTGGACGTGAAAACAATCAGCGGCTCCTTGGTGATCGCGAAAATCGCAGGGACGGAATCCACGGCAAACACGATATCCGTGATCTCAATGAAAACGAGACACACGAACAGGGGCGTGGCGTAAAGGACACCTGATTTGCGGATGAAGAACCTGTCACCTTCCAACTGCGGAGTGACTGGAATGAATTTCTTAAGCAGCCGGATAATCGGATTCTTTTCCGGCTCAATAGGCTTTTCTGGGGCAAAGAGGATCTTGATACCTGTGAGTATGAGGAACACCCCGAAAAGCAGGATGACCCAGTGGAACTGCATGAGCGCGGCTCCGAGCGAGATGAAAATAATGCGGAAAATGAGAGCCCCTAGAATGCCGTAGAACAGCACCCGGTGCTGGTATTTGAGCGGAATTGCGAAGTAGGAGAATACGACGACAAAGATAAAAATATTATCCACCGAAAGCGCCTTCTCGACCACGAAGCCGGTGAGGAATTCCAGAGTCGACTGGTCGGCCAGCTTGGCGGCCGCAGCGGAGGCATCGGCCCCGGTTATACCCTTCGACGCCAGCTCAGTGAGCAACGGTTCGTAAGTGGGCAGTTTGAAGTGTGTATACTTCCAAAACCCAGCGCAGAAGGCCAAGGCCAAGCTGATCCAGACCACACTCCAAATTGAAGCTTCTTTCACCGACACCTCGTGGGCGTCTTTGTGAAACACACCCAAATCCAAAGCAAGCATGCCAAGGACGAACAGGGTGAAGAGGCCGTAAAGCCACCAATACTCGGTGAAAGGAAATAACAGGATTTCAGTCGTCATAAACGTGCGTTGATTGAAGGATGGAAACAGGCACCCAATACACTCGAACGGGCGCTACAAGCCCAAGATGCGTGGAAACCCGGGCTCTGTTTCCAAAAAAAACCGGCACCCGAAAGGGTGCCGGTTTGCCCATGCGAACAGATGTGGATTTTAAGACTTAGACAGCGGCGTCGCCGCGCTCGTCGGTGCGGATACGGACCGCTTCTTCAAGGGCGAGGACGAATACCTTGCCGTCACCGATTTTGCCGGTTTTGGCGGCCTTGACGATGGCGTCAACGGTCTTGGTTACGAGTTCGTCGGTCACAACGATTTCGATTTTCACCTTGGGGAGGAAGTCACCGTGTATTCGGAACCACGGTAGATTTCAGTGTGCCCCTTTTGGCGACCGAAGCCTTTGACCTCGGTGACAGTCATGCCTTCGATACCGATCGAAGAGAGGGATTCCTTAACTTCCTCAAGCTTGAAGGGCTTGATGATGGCGATGATGAGTTTCATACGGAATAGAGTTTTGAGATTACGGTTTCAGAAAGTGGCATCCAGTAACCCAGCGCAAGCTTCTGTTCCTGCGCCGGGTTGCGGATTGCTGCGCATTATTTGTGCGCGGGGGTGAAGTCGGGGTAGGCTTCGTTGCCGTGTTCGCCGATATCGAGACCTTCGGTTTCTTCATCAGCACTGACGCGGATACCACCGAAGAGGGCTTTGACGATAAACCAAACCGCCAGCGAGGCGGGGAATACGATCAGGCCGATAATGACCACGCCCTTGAGCTGAACCATCGTCTGGGCCATGGGGCTAAGACCGGTGGCCAAGGCCGCGACGGAGGTCGCGATGTCGTTGTCGTAGAAGAAACCCAGCGCCAAGGTGCCGAAAACACCGTTGACCAAGTGAACCGACAGCGCACCGACCGGGTCGTCGATCTTGATCTTATCGAAGAAGAGCACGGCAAACACCACCAGCACGCCGCCAATAGCGCCGATGATGCAGGCGGAGGCAACCGAGACAAAAGCACAACCAGCGGTGACAGCGACAAGACCAGCCAAGCAACCGTTCAGGGTCATGGAGAAGTCGGGCTTCTTCATGATGATCCATGCGGTGATGGTGGCGGTGATGGCACCAAACGCGCCACCCATGTTGGTGTTAACCAAGATGTGCGAGATCGCGGCACCGTCCATGGCGGCCATGGTCGATCCGGGATTGAAGCCGAACCAGCCGAGCCAAAGGATGAGCACGCCAAGGGCGGCGGAAGACATGTTGTGCCCGGGGATCGGGTTCACGCGGCCATCTTTGAACTTACCGAGGCGAGGACCAAGCACGATGATACCGGCCAGAGCGGCCCAACCACCCACGGAGTGAACGACGGTCGAACCGGCGAAGTCGCGGAAGTTGTTAACCGCGAGGTAACCGCCGCCCCAGATCATGTGTCCGCCGATCGGGTAGATGAATCCGACCAAGACAAGGCTGAATACGATGAAAGCCAGGAACTTGATCCGCTCGGCGACTGCACCGGAAACAATCGTGGCGCAGGTGCCGGCGAACACCAATTGGAAGAAAAACTTGGCCCACAGCGGAACCGGGGTCCAGTTAATCGAGCCATACACGCCCTCGTAGGTCGCGGTGGAGAACGGATTCATCGCGGCGTAGGCGGAGCCGAGCGCCGGCGAGTTATCAGCACCGCTAACGAAGAAAAGGCCTGAGGTGCCGAAGAAGGCGTTGCCGTCACCGAACATTAGCCCCCAGCCGATCACGTAGAACGAGATCGTGGAAAGCGCGAAAACAACGAAGTTCTTGGAAAGGATGTTAACCGCATTCTTGGCGCGGCAAAGACCCGATTCAACCAAGGCAAAACCGGCGTTCATCCAGAACACGAGCATAGCCGCGACGAGCACCCAAACCGTATCAAGACCGATACGCATGCTGCTGAGAGCAGCCGGATCGATGGGGGCAGGCGTGGCGGCAGCGGCGGCCACGGCCTCCGCGACTGCGGGAGCGGCTTCTTGCGCGCTCACCGGGTGAACAAGAGCTAGCAGTGCGAAAACGGCGGACGTTTTCAGCAAGGTAGCTAGAGGCTTAGACCATAGCTTCATAGTAGTATTTGCGAGTTGTTGGGTGTCGTGTGTAAACGGGCTTAAAACCTTAAGCGTGTCCGCAAAAAGCAGAGGTTATGCCAAACGACTCCCTCGAGTGGATTTCATGCAGCGAATTCCTCTTAAAATGTTATCCAACTGCAGCGATATAGTGATGGCCAGCGAAGCGCGTGTCTGCTCTTCAAAAGAATCTCTTCCCGTTCGGCTGCCTTAACGCAGCCTGCTGCGGCGAGTTTCAAAACCGGTAACACCTCTCATGAAAAAAACGTCCGACCCATCCAAAAAAGCCGCCTTTACCCGCGAGGCTCATTTCAAACATGAAGGCGCGATCATGGCCACCGGTCAGCTTTTCTACCTTTTGGCCGGGGGGCTGTTGCTGGCCTGCGTGACGGGTAGTTTGCTTCATTCATCGCGCGGGGTGCTTTCATGGCCGGACACACTCTGGGTTATGGGGGTATTTTTGATGTTGGCCGGGTTGTATGCCGTCGTCGGATACGGCCTGCGCAGCTTCGCCCCATGGTCGCGCTACGGTGCAGGCGGGCTGGCGCTGCTTTGCTTGTCGTCGGTGATCATCAATCCCGAGATCCATCATCCGGTTATCTTCTCCGTGGCGGTGATTCAAAAATTCGCCATGCCGATCGGAATCATCATCACGCTCTACGCGGCCTACCTGACGTTATTCGGAAAAGGCGCGAAAGTCCTTTCACCCGAGTATCGGCAAGTAATCTCCGCCACGCCGGAAACCCATTACGCGTTTTCCAAGGTTTTTTTGGTGGCGGGAATTATATTGGTAACCGTGCAGTCCTTGAAGGTGCTCACGGTGTTCGTTGCCTGACCGTGCGGCAGGGTCGGCTCTCCTGAGTCCGAGGAATCAAGATGAGCCTGCCGCATCGTCAGGGGTGTCCGCCCCAACTTCGTATCTGGGTGTAGCAACGGCTATCCCCAGCCGTTCGACAGCACCGCGCGCCGCCTTTCCGCGATCGCGGCCTCGAACCGCACGCCCGGGGACGGGCGTGGCTACACGTCAAAAAACCCTCCGACATCCCGGCCGCGGCTCATCTCAGTTCCTCGCTCGCCTTCACTTGTCCTCGTGAAGTCATGTGGTCTGAGGCTCGGCCAGTAAAAAAGCCGTCCCGGGGGGACGGCTTTTTAGTCACGTGAAACCGGGCGTGGTGATTACGCGTTTTTTTCGGGGATGACCGTCTGGATGTGCAGCTCCTTGAGTTGCTTGGCGGTAACCGGAGTCGGGCTCTGAGCCATGAGGTCCTGACCCTTCTGCGTTTTTGGAAACGCGATCACGTCGCGAATGCTCGTGGTGCCGCAGAGAAGCGCGACCATACGATCCAAACCAAAGGCAATGCCGCCGTGCGGAGGAGCACCGTAGCTGAACGCTTTTAGCAGGTAACCAAAGCGACTCTCGACCACATCCGCAGGGATCTTGAGGACGTCTTCAAAGATTTTCTTTTGCAGCGCGGGTTGGTGAATACGGATCGAACCCCCACCGAGCTCCATACCGTTCAGCACGAGGTCGTAGTGCTGGCCACGGACGCGCTTCGGGTCGGAATCGAGATACTCGACATCCTCTGGAACCGGCGAGGTGAACGGGTGGTGCGTGGCCGCGTAACCGCCGCGCTCTTCGTCGTAGGACATGAGCGGAAAATCGATCACCCAAAGGAATTTCCAGTCATCGGCGCGGATCGTGAGTTTACCGCGCTTGGAAAGGAGTTGCGCGGCTTCGAGTCGGATGCGACCGAGGATCGCGCAGGCCTTTTCCCACGGAGCGGCCGCGAAGAACACCATGTCGCCCTCTTCGATCGCGAGTTGCGCGGTGATGGCGGCCTTCTCGGCGTCGGAGAAGAATTTGACAATGGGGGACTTCCATTCGCCCTTCTCGGCTTTGATAAAGGCGAGGCCCTTGGCACCAAGGGATTTGGCAATATCTTCGAGCGCTTTGAGCTCGCCCTGGGTGAGATCGGCGAGGCCTTTGGCGTTAAATGCTTTGATGACACCACCGCCGGCGACGGTTGCCTGGAACACTTTGAATGCGGAATCCTTGAAGGTCGCAGACAGATCGGTGAGCTCCATGCCAAAACGCAGGTCGGGCTTGTCCACACCAAAGCGGTTCATCGCATCGACGTAAGGCATGCGGAGGAACGGCGCGGGGATGTCCACGTTGAGGACGTCCTTCCAGACTTTCTTCACCATGCCTTCAAACAGGCGGTAAACATCTTCACGCGTGATGAACGAGGCCTCGACGTCGACTTGGGTGAATTCCATCTGGCGGTCGGAGCGCAGATCTTCATCGCGGAAGCAGCGGGCGATCTGGAAATAACGCTCCACGCCGGCAACCATGAGGATTTGTTTAAACTGTTGGGGCGACTGCGAGAGCGCGTAAAACTCGCCGGGATGAATGCGTGAAGGGACGAGGTATTCGCGGGCGCCTTCGGGCGTGGATTTAAAGAGCGCGGGCGTCTCCACTTCGATGAACTCCTGGGAATCGAAGTAGTCGCGGATCGACTTTGCGGCGCGGTGGCGCACTTGGAGGTTTTTGCGCATCTTGGGTCGGCGCAGGTCAAGGTAACGATAGGTCAGGCGCAGGTCCTCGTTGACCTTGTCGCCGCCGATGTCGTCGAGCGGAAACGGGGGCGTGTCGGAGAGGTTGTGAATCGTAAGCGCGCTCGCATCCACCTCGATGGCTCCGGTGGGTAGCGAGGCGTTGAGCGTGCCTTCCGGGCGGGCAACCACCACGCCGTCCACACCGATGACGGACTCGGGCTTGATGTGGGCGGCCTGCGCGGCGAGTTCCTTGTTCACCTGCGGGTCGAACTTCACCTGCGTGATACCTTTACGGTCACGCAAATCGATAAAAAGGATGCCGCCGTGGTCTCGGATGGAGTCCACCCAGCCGGGGAGCGAAACGGTCGCGTTGAGGTCGGCCAGGGTGAGCTGGGCACAATGATGGGTGCGCTTCATGATAAGTCGAAAGTCGTCCACCTAAGCGCACGCGCACCGATGACGGCAAATCTAAACTCCACGAGGCCGACGCGTGAACGGGCGTAACCGACGTGGGAGCGAGCTTGCTCGCGATGTTTTAGTTCCCGTCAGAGCCTGCCGGAAAAAAGCGGTAGTTCATCCACCGCTTTTTTCGTGAGCCGTCGGGTTTAGCCGACGATCAAACTTTCGCCGGTCATCTCGGCAGGCTTGGGCAAGCCCATCAAGTGGAGGATGGTCGGAGCAATGTCGGCGAGGCGTCCGCCCGCGCGCATCCGGGTGCCCGCTTTCGACAACCCTTCGCCCACGACAAAGACCTCGACCAGGTTCAGGGTGTGCGCGGTGTGCGGGCCCTTGACTTCAGGGTCCCACATCTGCTCCGCGTTGCCATGGTCGGCGCACACGACCGCCGTGCCGTCCACCGCTTTGATTGCGGCCAGCAACTCACCCACGCCCGCGTCGGTCGCCTCGCAGGCCTTGATCGTGGCGGGCAGCGAACCGGTGTGACCGACCATGTCGGGGTTCGCATAATTCACGGCGATAAAGCCGTAATTGCCGGACGAAATCGCCTCTTTCGACAAGGCGGTGACCTCGGCGGCGCTCATCTCCGGCTGCATATCGTAAGTGGGCACCTTGGGGCTGGCCGGGCACGCGTTCACCTGGCCGGGGAACGGATCCTTGCGGTAGTTATTGAAGAAGAAAGTCACGTGCGGATTCTTCTCGGTCTCGGCGCAGCGGAACTGCTGTATTCCTGCATTGGATACGACCTCGCCGAGGATACTCTTCAACTTGGCCGGCTTGGGCGAAATGATCTTCACGGGCAGGCCCGCCTCGTATTCCGTCATGGTCGCGTAATACAGGTCGAGCTTCGGACCGCGGTTAAACTCCGCGAAGGTGTCCATCACGAAGGCGCGGGTGATTTCGCGCGGACGGTCCCCGCGGTAATTGTAGAACACGACGGCGTCGCCGTCGCGGAAGCTCGCCAGGGGTTCGCCGGCCGAGTCCACGATGGCGGTGGCGGGCACGAACTCGTCGCCCTTCTGGGTCGCGCTCAGGGGGTGCTCATAGTAATGCTGCACCGCCGCTCCGGCGGAGGTTGCCGTCGAGGCGAAGGCGCGGCCGGTGAGGACGTCGTAGGCTTTCTGCACGCGCTCCCAGCGGTTGTCGCGGTCCATGGCCCAGAAGCGTCCGGTGATCGTGGCGAAACGCCCGTAGCCGAGCTCTTGGAGCTTAGCCTCCACCTGGCGGACGTAGCCCAGGCCACTTGAGGGTGCCGTGTCGCGCCCGTCGGTGAAGCCGTGGATGAACACGCGGTCACCCGGGATGCCGTCGAGCTTCGCTTGCACGAGCAGGCCGTAAAGGTGCTCAAGCATGCCGTGCACACCCCCGTCGGAGATGATTCCCATCAAGTGAAGCTTGGCGGTCGGGGATGATTTAATGCGGGCAACCACGCCGTGCCACGTAGCGTTGGTGGCGAGCTGTTTGTCGGTAAAGAGTTTGTTCAGGCGAACCAGCTCCTGGTCAACGATGCGACCGGCGCCGATGTTCTCATGGCCGACTTCGGAGTTGCCCATCTGACCATCGGGAAGCCCAACGTCGAGACCGCTTGCGGATACGTAAGCGACAGGCGCGGTGGCTTGGAGCGCGTCGTCGATGGGTTTCTTGGCGAGAGCCACCGCGTTGGTGGAAGCCTGCTCGGGGTGCGGATTGTAGCCCCAGCCGTCGCGGATGATGAGGAGGACAGGTTTGCGAGGAGTGCTCATAAAATTAAAGACCTCACGCATGAAGGGAGATGCAACGCGATAAAAGGCTAAACTCACCGCGCTTTTTGCCCAAACCCCCTTTGATTTTGCTCCTCGGTGTGCCGATGTTGGCCACAAGAAAGCTAAAACGGACCCCTCAATGAACCTCATTATTCGAGATCAGTTGATCAACCCGCCGACGTGGTTCGCGTCCTTCCGCGACCTCACGCTTTACTGCACGGTTTTCCTCCACGACCACATCGTCATCGAGTCGGATAATCCCGATCCGTATTATCGTTGGATCAAGCCACGCGGTGGCATGGATTTCGTGGAAGACTTCGTCCGCCCCGGCAGTGAAGACGGGCTGCATCTCGACATCGCCTACAATTATCCCCGCACCGTGGTGACCGACCGCATCGCCCCGGAAAATGTGCATCGCTTGATCGCGTTACTCCGCAGCCTGCGCGGATCTGGAAATCCGTGAGCCTCGGTTGACTTTGGCCTAAAAAGACGGACCAATCCGGCCCATGTCGAAGCGCGCCGTTCTCCTCGTTAATTTAGGTTCTCCGGAATCCACCCAGGTTCCTCACGTTCGTCGCTATTTGCGTGAGTTCCTCGGCGATGAGCGCGTGATCGACATCAAACCTCGCTGGCTCGCCAAACTGCTCGTCAACGCGGTCATCACGCCGACCCGCGCCCCCAAGTCGGCCAAGGCCTACGAGGAGATCTGGACCGACGAAGGTTCACCGCTCGTCGTGACGTCAAAGAAGGTCCGCCAAAAGCTCTCCGACGAGCTCGCTGGCGAAGCCCCGGTGTATCTGGCGATGCGCTACGACCAGCCCTCGATCGCGTCGGTGCTCGCTCAAATGACCGCCGACGGCATGACCGACATCCTCCTCTTTCCTCAATACCCCCACTACGCCATGTCGTCGTGGGAAACCGTGGTGGTTAAAGTCATGGAGGAAGCCGCCCTCCTCCCCCGCCCCCCGCACATCGACACGGTCCAGCCGTTCTTCGAAGACGCCGACTACATCGATGCGCTTTATCAAGTCTCCGCGCCTTACCTCGCGCAACCGCACGACATGCTCCTCGTGAGCTATCATGGCATCCCCGTGCGACACCTGCGCAAAGGCGATTCCTCCAACGCGCATTGCACGCTCGTCAACGATTGCTGCAACACGTGCAGCCCCGCCCACGCGACATGCTATAAGGCGCAGGTCCTCAAGACCACCCAGGCCTTCGTGAAGCGCGCCGGCATTTCCGCCGACAGACACTTTGTCTCGTTCCAATCGCGTCTCGCCGGCGAGCCCTGGCTGTCGCCCTACACCGATTTCGAGTTAAAGCGCCTGCCCACCGAGGGCAAAAAGCGACTGCTCGTGATGACGCCCGCCTTCGTGACCGACTGTTTGGAAACCCTTGAAGAAATTGCCGGCGAAGGGAAAGAGGACTTCCTCCACGCCGGCGGAGAATGGTTCCAACACATCCCCTGCCTCAACGACCAGGCGCCCTACATCGACTTCCTCGCGGGCCGTGTCCGCGCTTGGCTCGGCGGCCGCAAGCCCGTCGACGTGCAAGCCGGTCAACGCGCTATCACGCTCGCGCCCGCTGAATAAGGTTGCCGCCGTCCGCACTCCTTCAACCTTTCATCTCCAGATCCGCCGCCGCCTCCTCCGCCTCCTGCTCTTGTAACCAATTGCAGAGTGAATCCCTCGACCACGAACCCGTCTTTTCCCTCAGCCGCCCTGCTGGTGCTCGACGCTACCGGCACGATTCGCGCGGCCAACGATGCCGCTGGTCGCCTTTGGCAGACAGCCCCCGCAGACCTCGCGGGACAACTCGTCGTCAGCCTGTTCGCGTTTGAAATCACCTCCAGCGATCCCGGCTGGCGCGAATCCCAGTGGGAGGTGCTGATCGCCACCTCCCTCGGCCGGTCCCTGACGCTGCAAGCCCAGCCCTTTGAACCGGTCCCCGCATTCGATGTTCGCATCGAACTCCAAGCCGCCCACGGCCCCGACCACGCCTACTTTGCCCGCGTCGAAATCGCGCCGACCAGCTCGAGATCCGCCGAATCCGCGCCGCCCTCGGCAACACACTCAGCTGCGCCCCCTGAGACACCACCGATCGAGAGCGGCCCGACCCTCCTCGCGACTCGCGGCTCGTTGGGCTTTTTCGACCTCGATCTGGCCTCGGGCCGGCTCGTCACCTCGCCCGGTTGGCGGAAGATGCTCGGCTATTTGGCCGACGAAGTCCCCGGCACGCACGAGGCCTGGCGTAGCTTGATCCATCCCGACGACACCGCCGCGTTGCCCGACCGCGCCGGCAAACCTCCCCTCGGCGACAGCCGCGATTTTTCGGTCGAATTCCGCCTGCGCCACCGCCTGGGCCACTACGTCTGGGTGCAATCGTCCGGACTCCAGCTCTTCGGCACCGACCGCTCCCTGCAACGTGTGATCGGGGTGAACGTTGAGGTCACCGAACGTAAGGAAGCCGAAGAGCAGAGCTTCGCGAGCGAAGAGCGCCTCGAACGCCTCGCCGACTCCGGACCTCTGGCGGTTTTCGATCTGGATTTCGGTGCCTCGCAACACTGGTTTTCCCCAGCCTGTTATAAGCTCGCCGGGATTGACGCCGAAGCCCCGCCCGTCGACGCACTCCTGCAGATCCTGCCCGAAGACGTGGCCGAGCAGGGGCTCGCTCACTTCCTTGCCAACACCTCGCCGGGCACCCCGTTTTTCACCCAAGCGCTCACGTTGCGTTCCCCTGACGGAACCGAACGGCCCGCCGTGATCGGGGCGCACCGGGTCTGGTCGCGCAAACGCGAGCTCCTCCACGCGGTGGGCTTTGTCCTCCCCCTTCCCGCCGGAACGGGCGGCGGCCCCGTGCCGCCCACGCTCATTCCCGGCGTGCTCGATGCGCTCGGCGAAGCGGTGATCGTCACCGACGCCCGAGCGACGGTTGTTTACCTGAATGAAAAGGCGTCGCGCCTGACCGGCTGGAAGCTGGCCGACGCCCGCGACTTCAAACTCGGAGAGGTTTTCAAACTCGTGCGTCGCGAAGACGGTCGCCCCGACGACACCGCCGTCGACCTGGTCCTCGCCGCCGAGGAAAAACCGCGCCTCTACGCCGAACACGCGCTAGCCCCGCTAGCCGAGAACAGCTCTCCGAAACCCGTCATCTGGACCACGCGTCAAATCCACGCGGCCGGTGAAGGCGGGCCGTCCGGCATCGTGGTGGTTTTCCGTGACCCGCAAGAGATGACGCTCACGCCCGAAGAGATCATCCGCGCCAACCGCTTCGATTCCTTGGGCCACCTCGCCGGTGGCATCGCCCACGATTTCAACAACCTGCTCACGACGATCCTCGGCGGTATCTCCACGGCCAAAGACAACCGCGATTACACCAAGCTGGAGGACGCGGAGAGCGCCTGCCTCGCCGCCAAATCCCTGACGCGCCAGCTCCTCACCTTCGCCAAGGGAGGCGCATCCGCCGCTCAACAGGTCATCGCCACGGGTGATATTCTCCACGACGCCGTGCGCATCGCCGCCGCCGGCACCACAGCGGTGGTGACCGTGGACGCACCCGAAGACGTGGCCCCGATCCAATTGGACCGGGGGCAGATTATTCAGGTTTTTCAAAATCTCGTGATCAACGCGCTTCAGGCGATGCCCGACGTCAGCAAAGGGCGCGTGCAACTCCGCGCCTCCGACGTCCGCCTCGCCGAAAACGATGTGCCGCCCCTGCCCGCCGGCCACTACGTGCAGATTGAGGTGCAGGACAACGGCAGCGGCATCCCGTCCGACCACATCGATAAAATCTTCGATCCGTTCTACACCACCAAGAAGACGGGCACCGGCCTCGGTCTCGCCACGGTGCTCTCCATCGTGCGTCAGCATGGCGGTCAGATTGGCGTCGATTCCACCCTGGGAACCGGCACGACCTTCACGTTGTTTTTCCCGCGCGCCGACCGCCCCGTGGAGACGGCGGTGCGCACCGCGCCCACAATCCGCTTTGGCACCGGCCGCATCCTGTTCCTCGACGACGACGTCAAGATTTGCGAGCTCACCGGCGGCATGCTCACGAGCCTCGAATACACCCACGACATCGTGCGGACCGGAGAAGATGCGATCACGTTCTACCGCCGCTATCTCAACGTCGGCCGGCCCTACGACGCGGTCATTCTTGATCTCAACGTGGTCGGCGGCATGGGCGGCGAAGAATGCTTTAAGCGCCTCCGCGACCTCCACCCCGAGGTGCGCGCCATCGTCAACAGCGGCTACGACAGCGAAGACATCGCCAAGCGCTACTTCGACATGGGTTTTGTGGGTTATCTCACCAAGCCCTACCGCGTCGCCGACCTCGGCCGCGTCATCAAGTCCGCCCTCGGCAAATCCTAGGCCGACGGGCCGGCGACTCCTCGCCTTTACTCGCGCCAGGTAAACGCGTGGCACAGCGCCACGCCCGCCGCATCCGCCTCGTCGCTCGCCAGCACGCCGCCGTGTCCAAGCATCGCCATAACACTCCGCGCCATCTGCTCCTTGCTCGCGCGCCCCGCCCCCGTGACCGCCTGCTTCACGCGCAACGGCGCGTATTCAAAAATCTCCAATCCGCCCAACGCCGCCGCCGAGATGGCCGCTCCGCGCGCCGCGCCAAGAATCTGCGCCGTCTGGAAATTTTGCACAAAGATCGTCTGCTCCAACGCCACGTGCCGCACCCGGTAATCCGTGAGAAACGTCGCCACCGCGCGATGGATTTCTCCCAACGCATAGGACATCGACCGGCTCGCGGGGATTTTCACCGTCCGACATTTCAACAACAGCGGCTGCCGCGACGGCACAAACTCGATCAACGCCAAACCCGTCCCGCGCAGCGATGGATCGATCCCCAGGATCACTCCGGAGAAAGGCGTGCGCTGCAAAGAAAACGCCGCCGGCAGTCCGTTCCCCGGACCTCGCACGCGCGTAGGCCCAGCCTTGGGTGCGGACATGGGTTCGCCCGCCAACTTCGCCGCCCACATTTGCCTGACGTTCATCCGTGCCATATAAAATCGTTCTCTTTCTCTTTCTCGTTCTCCCGGTTCGTAATCAAAACAACAACCTTACGCCCGCCAGCGCGCTCAGGCCAAGCGCGAGATTCTCAAACAACCTCTGATTGATTAACGGCAGGAGCTTCCGCCCCGCCATCGCGCCGATCAACACCGCCGGCGCCAGCATCAGATTGAACCCAAAACTCTCCGTCGTGATCAGCCCGAGGTTCACCATGAACGGAACTTTGAATACGTTGAGCAGCAGGAAAAACACCGCGCCCGTGCCCACGTATTCCATCTTCGGCAGGCGCATCGCCAGCAGGTAAATCGCCATCAGCGGACCCGCCGCGTTGGCCACCAAAGTCGTGAACCCCGCCAGCACGCCAACCGTCGGTGCAAACCACGCGCCGTATTCATCGAGCTCTCCCGGCTTGGCTCGCGCTCGCCGCCAGATTTGCACCCCAACCATGACCACGATGATCGCTCCGATCAGCATGCGCGCCTGCCGATCATCGATCCGCCCCATCGCGAAGTAGCCGATGATCACACCCGCCGCTGTCCACGGCAGCAAGCGCCACACATGCGCCCACTTCGCGTGCGCGCGATACGACCACACCGCCACCACGTCTCCTACGATGAGCAAAGGCAGCACAAACCCACTCGATTGTTTCGCCGGGATCACGTTGGCAAACATCACGACAAACAACATGCCCAGCCCCGCGATTCCCGTCTTCGACAAGCCCACCAACAACGCCCCGCAAAACGCCACCACCAGTTGCCACGGTTCCAAGTTCATAGGGCTCGACGTGGGAGCGAGCTTGCTCGCGATTCCGATGCAGCACCCTCCGCCCCGTCCTTTGCAAACGTCCCACTCGCCACCCGAAACACCTCCCAGGCGCCCAGCTCAGCGTCCGGCAATGTGGTGCCGGTTGCGATGACTTGCCGCGCCTCGCCAAGCGTCGCCCAAAACCGCCGCCTCCGCTGCGGATCAAGTTCACCCAGCACGTCGTCCGCCAGCAGCAGCGGCTCCACGCCGGAGCGCACGCGAAAGAAACTCACCTGCGCCAGTTGCAACGCCAGCACGAGGCTGCGCTGCTGGCCTTCCGACCCAAAATCCTTCGCCGCCCGCTCCCCGATCGTGAAACCAAGATCGTCACGATGCGGCCCGGCCAGCGTCGTGCGAAACTGCTGATCGCGCGCCCGTCCGCGCTCAAACACGCCGAGCCAGCCGTGCGCGTTTTCCGCCGTCACATCCGGCACGTAGCGCAACCCCGCGCGCTCCGCACCATCGGCGATCTGGGCATAGGCCGCCATCACGTGCTCCGCGAGTTCGGCCACGCCGGCCTCACGCTTCGCCTGCAACTCCGCCGCCGTCGTCGCGAGCGGTTTCTCAAAAGCACTCAGCTCCGCCCCGCTCCCGCCACCGCCGCGTTTGAGCAGCGCATTCCGTTCGTTCAGCGCCTTGTGGTAACTCTGCAACGCGCGCAAGTAAGCCGTGTCCATCGCCGCCAGCGTAAAATCCAACCAGCGCCGCCGCAGTCCCGGCGCACCGCGCACGAGCTGCTGGTCTTGCGAGGAAAACACCACGGTCGGAAAACGCCCGAGATAGTCGCCGAGCCGCGTGACCTTTTCGCCATCGCACCAGACTTCTTTACCGCCGGGCCGCAGTTTGATCACGAGCTTCGTCACTCCGAATTTCTCGTGCTCAAACTCGCACGCCAGCGCCGCCTCCGCCTGCCCCTGCGCAATCAGCACGCGCGTATCCGCCGTTCGGAACGACCGCAACGCGCTCACGAAACCCGCCGCTTCCAATAAGTTGGTTTTCCCCTGTCCATTTGCGCCCACGAAAAACTGCTGCCGTCCCTCAAACGCCAGTTCGGCGAGCGGGATATTACGAAAGTGCTGCAATGTGATCCGGCGAAGGCGCATGAAAGAGGGCTCACGCAATCCACACGAGCGCCCGACGCAAAAACAAACCGCAGGATCAAGCGTCACCCAGCACTGCAATGCATCCGAGTGGAGACGGGGTCTCCCGACCCCGTTCCGAAAGACTCGGCGCATCTCAAACCCAGACTGGGAAGTCCCGGCCCCGCGCTTCGATCCGCCGCCGCCACACTCCGCCCCAACCGCTCAGCCCACCTCCACCGAGCGATAAATCCCCGCCAACCGCTCCGCGACTTCGCGCATCTCCATCACCAATTCCGGCGGCTCGATCACCCGCGCTCGTTCGCCCCAACCCAACACCCACCGGCGCACCTCGTCGGTGTGGCTGACCTGCAACTCCAGCTCCACCTTATCCCCCGGCATGTCGGTGATTTTTTGCGATGCATGCCAAAAACGCTCGCGCACGAGCTGGCCCACGTAACCGTCAAACTCGATCCGCACCGTCACCGTTTTTTCGCCACGCAACATCCCGAAACTGTCGCGAAAATACTTCTCCGGAGAAAACCCCGGATCACGCGCAAACCGGTGCGCGGTCGGCTCAAATCCGCTTATGCGCGCCAGTGAAAACGTTCGCATATCCCGCCGGTCCAGATCGTGCCCCGCCAGATACCACATACCGCCCACCGACGCCAAGTGGTAGGGTTGCACCCGACGACGCTCCGGCTCGTTGTAGCCGGCCTTTCGATAGGTGAACTCCACCTCACGACGCTCGAGCACCGCCTTGCTGACTGCTACAAAAAGCGCCTCGTCCACGGACCCTGCCCCCGTGGTCCGAAACGAAATCGAATCCGCCAACCCTTCGCCGGGGAAACTCACTTCGTCGCGCAACCCCATCCTGAGTTTCGCAAACGCGCGCTCGAGGATCTGCGCGTAAGGAGTGCCTCGATACGCCTCCACCGCCTGTCGCGCCACCAGCAATGCCAGCAACTCCCCTTCCGTCACATGCACGAGCGGCAAGTTCGCCACCTCCTCCGTGTAGTAAAAGCCTCCCTTGCTCGCGTCGTAGTCCGAAACCGGCAGCCCCATTCGGTCGCGCATAAAAGCCAAGTCACGCCGAATTGTCTTCGATTGATCCGGCCTCTTTTCGTGGTCCGGGCCAACCTCATCGTCACCGAGCAACTTCACCAACGTCGGCACATTGACCGCCTTACCTTCGGCAAGGATGCCGTGGATCCGAAAAATGCGATCAACGCGAAACGCGTTGTTCGCCGCGAAAAACCCAGTTTTTCCATCATAACCCTCAGCGACAAACGGCCGGACACCGAAGAGGTCGCGATCTCACGCTCGTTCGCCTTGGCACCCGAAACGCTTCGCCTGCTCTACGGCGATGATTTCGCGACGTGGGAACACGGATTGTCCGCAACCATGAAAAGCCGAGACACCGGAGTGCTGCTGTTTCGCGGGCCGCCAGGCACCGGCAAGACCTCCTTTATCCGGCACCTCATGGACAAAATGAAACGAACCCATCGTTTCTATTACCTGCCCGTGACGCACCAAGAACTGCTCACTTCGCCCAACATGGTGCGCTTCTGGGCGAATGAAAGCCAGGCCTACGAAGACAAGAAAAAGGTAGTCATCCTTGAAGACGCCGAATTGCTGCTCGAGCGTGGCCAATACGGCCGCAACGGCGCGGTCGCCAACTTACTCAACATCGCCGACGGGCTTCTCGGCGAGTTTCTAAAAGTTCAGCTTCTGTGCACGATCAACTGCGACGTGTCCCAGCTGGACGAGGCGATCATCCGCCCCGGGCGCCTGCTCGATTACCGTGAGTTTCCCCGACTCTCGCGCGACCACGCGCGCCGGATCGCCGAAAAACATAACCGCGCACTCCCGGACCTGCCCGACTACGCGCTCTCCGATATCTTCGGCCAAAAGCTGGACACCAACCCCAGGCCGGAATCCAAACGCCGCGTGATGGGCTTTGGAGCGGCCGGATAGTTCGACCCATGAGCGCCTGTTCAGTCGATTCAACAATCAATCGCGCCAATACGAACATCCTCCGCTGCGCGTCCTCAGCAGTGACGATGCTCAAATGCCACCTCAACTCCGTCCCCGAAAGTCGCGCCAAAAAACCGGATTGAACCACGGAGCACACCGAGACCAACCCGAGGCTCAAACCTCCGAGCTCTCGCTCCGTGCCCTCCGTGGCTAAAACTTCACCTTGGTGTTATCCGAGAAGCTCACCTCGTTCGGCTTAACCACCGGCTTGGACAACTAATCCGTGCGGGTTGACTACTCATTCAT
>JANODO010000097.1:0-8947 GCA_031412735.1 Rariglobus sp.
AACCCGCGCGCCCCATTTATCTCCCCCGCCCCCGGTTTTTGGGGGGTTGGTTTTTATTGATCGCGGTGGTACGCTTTCTTGCGGGGTTTGGATCATAAATTCGCGTCAACGCCCGCTTCCCACGTTGGCTCAGTGGAAATCGTGCGACGACTGCGGCGGGAGCTCGGCGTCCTGCAGCGGCGTAATCGTCTCCGCTTTGATGTGGATGATGCCCTCGTGCGATTGCAGCACGCCTTCGATCACCAGCGCCGGATATTGCGTGATGGTCATGCGTTCGCGCTCAAACAACGCCGGGCGCACGACTGCGTTGGCCACACCGCTTTCGTCTTCGAGCGAAATAAAAACAAACCCCTTCGCCGTGCCGGGGCGTTGCCGGCAAATCACGCTGCCGCCGATGCGCACGCGCGTGCCGTCTTCGGCCAGCGGGAGTTCGCTGGCTTTCCACAGATCAGGGAACCGCGCGCGCAGGTGTTTCATCGGGTGATCGCCCGCCGTCAGCCCGACGATGGCGAAGTCAGCCTGGATGCGCTCCACGATGTTCATCGGCGTGAGCAGCCCCGCCGAGCCGTCTTCGGCGGCCGTTCCGATGCTGAAGAGATCGTCTTGGTAATCGTTCCGCGCGATCTCCCACAACGCCTCGCGACGATGGCAGCCGAGCGCGTTCAACGCGCCCGCGCTCGCGAGGGACTGCCGCTCCGTTTCGGTGAACGTGGTTCGACGCACAAAATCTCCGACCGACGAGAAAGGCGTTTTCCGCCGCTCCGTGAGCATGTGCTGCACGTGAGCCGCTCGCAGACCGCGAAGTGAGCGGAAGCCGATCCTGATTTCGCGTGGGCCGAGCGCCGTCGCATTCCACTCCGAGTGGACGATGCACACCGGACGCACCGCCAAGCCATGTCGACGCGCATCCTGCACAATGGTCGCCGGCGCGTAGAAGCCCATCGGCTGGTTGTTGAGCAACGCCGCCGTGAACTCGGCCGGTCGATGAAATTTCAGCCACGCGCTGCCGTAGGCTAGCAGCGCAAAGCTCAACGCGTGCGACTCGGGAAAACCGTAGAGCGCGAACGACGCCAGCGAGTTGACGATGTGCTCCGTCGCGGCGGCGCTCACCGTGTTGGCCCGAAGGCCGGAGCGGAGTTTTTCCTTCATGCGTTCTAAGCGCTCCGGGCTGCGGGTGAAGCCGATGGCCCGCCGCAGTTCATCCGCCTCGGAAGCCGTGAACGACGCGAGCGTCATCGCGAGCGAGAGAATCTGTTCCTGGAACAACACGACGCCGAGCGTGCGCTCCAGGACGGGTTTGGCGCGTTCATCCAAGTAGGTGACGGGTTCACGTCCGGCGCGCCGTTCGAGATACGGGTGCACCGCCTCGCCGTGGATCGGGCCGGGGCGAATTATGGCGACCTCAATGGCGACGTCATAAAAACACGCCGGCTTCATTCGCGGCAATGTCGCCATCTGTGCGCGTGATTCGATTTGGAAAACGCCAATCGTGTCGGCGCGGCTCATCATCGCAAAGACCTCCGGGTCGTCCTTCGGGATGCGCGCCAGGTCCACGGGCTGGCCGCGTTCCTGACACAAGGTCATGGAGTCTTCGAGCACCGCCATCATGCCGAGGCCGAGCAGGTCCACTTTGATGATACCCATGTCTTCGCAATCGCTTTTGTCCCATTCGATGACGACGCGATTTTCCATCGAGGCGGGTTCCATCGGCACGATGGAATCCAGGTCCGTCGCGCACAGCACCATGCCGCCGGAGTGTTGGCCGAGGTGGCGTGGCAGGCCGTGAATCCGCCCGACCAGATCGAGCAGGACCCGCGCGCGCGGCTGCGCCTGCGTCAACCCGGCCATGCGCATCTGCTCCTCGGGCTTGAGGGTTTGCTTATAGTCGCCGTCGGCGAAAAGGTGCGTGTAGCGGTCGAGGAGGTCTTCGGGAAAACCCAGCACCTTGCCCACCTCGCGCAGGGTGGAGCGGGATTTGTAGGTGATCACGTTGGCCGTCATCGCCGCGCGTTTTCCGTAGCGCCGATAGACTTCCTGGATGACCCATTCGCGTCGCTCGCCGCTCGGCAAATCCAGGTCGATGTCAGGCCAGTCGCTGCGCCCTTCGCTCAGGAAACGCTCGAAAAGCAGCTTGGACCCGATAGGGTCAACCGCAGTGATGCCGAGCGAATAACAAACGGCCGAGTTCGCGGCGGAGCCCCGGCCTTGCACGAGGATGCCGTGCTCGCGGCAGAAATTACAGATGTCCCAGACGACTAGAAAATATCCGGAAAACCCGAGCTTTCCGATCAGCGCGAGTTCGCGGTCGAGTTGTTTGCGGACCTTTCCGGTCACGCTTCCGTAGCGTTGCTGGGCGCCGAAGAGCGTCATTTTTTTAAGGAACGATTCCTGGTTGTCGCCTCCCGGAACCGGGTAATCGGGGAAACGATAACCTAAGTCGGCGAGCGTGAATTCCAGGCGTCCGGCCAGCTCCTGCGTGTTTCGAACTGCCTCGCTGCGGTCGGCAAATAACGCGCACATCTCGCGTCCGCTCTTTAGGTGGCGCTCTTGGTTTTGCTCCAGGAGGTCGCCCGCTTTGTCGAGCGTGGTGTGGTGACGCAGGCAGGTAAACACGTCGGAAATCTCCCGATCTTGGCGCGTGGCGTAACGCACGCCGTTGGTCGCGAGCAGCGGCAGGTGCTGCGCGCGGGCGAGCGCGACGAGGTCGTCTTCGGACGCATCCTCGTCGCGGATGCGGTGGCGCTGGAGTTCGACATACAGGCGGTCGCGTCCGAATACCGAAACGAGCCGGTCAAGCGCGGCTGCTGCACCGGGTTTGTCTCCGCGGTGCCACCTCGATAGCAGCGGGCCCTCCTCGTCGCCGGTGAGCGCGATCAGGCCGGCGCTGAATTGTTCTAACTCGGACCAGCTGGCGCGGCCTTCGCCTTTGGCGGCGCGTAGTTTGGCGACCGTGAGGAGGCGGCAGAGATTTTGGTAACCGGGGCGGGTGGCGGCGAGCACGGGCACCACGGTGTTGTCTTCCATGACGATCTCGGCGCCGACGTGGGCTTTCATCCCGGTTTCCTTGGCGACCATGTGGGCACGCACCGCGCCGTAGAGGCCCATGCGATCGGTGAGGGCGAGGGCAGGCATATCGTGGGCGAAGGCAGTCCGCACCACGTTCTCCGGTTTGGAGCCGCCGCGCAGAAAGCTAAAAGCGCTGGTCGCGTGGAGTTCGGTGTAGTGCATGGCTTCAAGGTAGGCCGCCTGCTTGCAGGCGCTTCGGAGCGCGAGCGAGCTCGCGGCCTACGGGACGAGGGTGGCGCTTAGTCGTAGATTCCTTCCACGAACCAACCGGCGGGCGCGTGCAGCAACCGGTAGAGTCCGCCGCCGCCGCCGATTTCGATGTCCCATTCTTCGCGCGCCCAACCGCCTTGGTCCCACCACTCGCCGGACAAACAAAACGGGCCGCGGTGGGCGATGATCGCGCCGTCGGTCACGGGGCTTTGCACGTAGCGGGGAACGTCGTCGATGAGTTCAACCGTCGCTCGCGCCGGCGGACGCAGCCGCCGCAGCACCGGGCCGCGCGGGGGGGCGGTGGGCTTGGGCTGATACGCCGCCACGGCGGCCGGAGGCGCGTGCAACTCGAACGAGTCCGGGCGGTGGGTTTTGTTTTGAACGGGCGTGCCGATGCGGTCGGGGCCGAGCACGCTGCCGGCGCGCGCCAGCGTGTCGTAAAAGGCGTGCGGATCGCGCAGCGCGTTATCGAAGAGCCCTTCTTGGCGATGCTGCGGCCGCGTGGGTTGGATGGTCAGGTCGATCGCGACGACCGCCGACTTGGTTTGCACGGTGGCGAGGTGGTTTTCCAGCGTGCCAAACAACCCGTCGGCCTGCGTGGTGGCCTCGGGCAGGCGAAAACTCCGTTGGTAAGTCGTCTCATCTTCGAGGCTCAGGCAGAGCGTGAGCGACTCGGCGGCGAGGCCGGCGGCGGCGAGCTCACCGGCGAGCCGGTCGGCGAAACGTCGCAACACAAAGAGCAGCGGCTCCAACGTTTCGGCGGCATGCTCCATTTCGAGGTGCGCTTCGAAGCGGGCGGGCGGCGAGGCGGTTTCGAGCGGGCGCGAGTCTTGCCCGGCGGCCATCGCCCACAGGCGGTCACCGCGCAAACCCAGTCGTTGCGCAAACGATGCGCGCGGCAGTCGGGCAAGATCGCCCAGCGTGCGCAGCCCGAGGGAGGCAAACAACGTGTCCTCGGCTTTCGCGAGGCCGAGCAACGACACGGGCAACGCGGCAAGAAACGCGGTCGAGTCGGCCACCCATTTTTCCGGATCGGCGACATGGGCGGCGAAGCGGGCGGTCAGCGGCGTATCAGCCACTCCGATACGCAGGGGAAGGCCTTGTCCGCCGAGTTGAAGGGCGACCCACGCCAGATCACGGCGCAGGTCGGCGAGGGTGCGCCCGGCGAGGTTGATCGTGCAGAGCCCGGGCGCGGTTTGCTCGACGCGCGGCGACACCCGCCAGGCGGCGAGGAGCAGGACGGATTCGGCTTCTTTTTCGGCTGCGGGGGAGGCGTTGCGCAGGTCGAGCGCGGGGCATTCGGCCAGGGCTTGGAGCGTGCCCATGCCGGGTTGCACGCCGGCGTGGAGCGCGGGGGGCGTCACGTGGAGGATGCGCGCGCGTTTGCCTTCGCCTGCGACCACGGCGACGGCGCGTTTCTCCAAGCCCGCTTCCAGGCGAAGCAGGGCGCGGAGGGGGAACTCCGGGATTTCGAGGACGGCGAATTTCATCCGGCGGCCCTCCGGTGGTTGCGCTGCAACTGGAGTTGCGGGCGCAGGGTGGCTTGCAGCGCGTGGCGGTCGGTTTTGAATGCTGCCATCGTCAGGGGTTCCGCGAGGACGAGGCGTCGGTCGGCGCAGGGCACCACCGCGTAATCCGTATGGACGAGGACGGCGGCCTCGGACTGCTCGATGGCGCGTTGGAGGCGATACCACGTCGTTGCCGGGGTGCGCTTGAGTTCGCGCTCGGGGAGCGCGCGCAGGTCGATGATGATCGCGGTAAAGTTGGCATCGCGCAGAACGATGTCGGCCGCCTGCCAAAACGCTTTCAAATGCGTGCCGCGAAACCACACGAGGTGGGCGTTTAGGGCGTCGTCGGCGAACACGTCCGGGGCGAAGGTGTCGGCGGCATCGAGGAGCGCGAGTCGTTGGCCGGCGAGGCGGGTGGTTTCGATGAGGGCGGCGGTGATGAGTTGTCCGCCGCAGCTGGGGCCGGAGGAAACGATTTCGGTGAATGTGCCGGTGCCGAGTCCGCCGCCGAGGGCGTCGTCGACCGCCGCTATGCCAGTGGCCACGAAACGCCCGTCCCGCGTCGGTGACGTGGGGAAACGGTCGGCGATGAGCCGCCGTAGATCGGCGAGGGTGGGAGACGTGGGCATGGGTCTGCGGGAGGAAGGCGGTGCATTCAGGGGTGCGCGGGCGTGCGAGGTGTTAAGGCCAACGAGGACGTTGGCGTTCCCGGGCTGGGGGAGGGAATTGGGGGCTACGGCTCGTAAGGGAGGGTCCACCTCCGTGTGGACCGGATCGGGTATTGGAGTAGCGCAGGCATCCCGCCTGTTTTCGGAGTGCTTTGGGCGGCAGGTATTCCGCCTGCGCTACTTTTTTCGGAACGGACGACACGGAGGTCGTCCCTCCCTGAAGGCGCGCTACCTCGCCAGGCTGCGGATGACGCCTACCAGCACGCCCTGGCATTCCAGGCCGGTGGTGGGGATGATGTCGGCGTAGTTTTTGTTTTCCGCCCGGAGCACGCGTTGGCCGCGGACTTCGACGAGGCGTTTGAGGGTGACGGTGGTTTCGTTGACCAAGGCGGCGATGATGTCGCCCAGGCGCGGTTCGCGGCGCTCGAAGATACCGAGGTCGCCGTCCCGGATCTGCGCGTCGATCATCGAGTCGCCTTTGATCTCCAAGCCCCACAAGAGGTGCGTCCGCGTGGGGCGGACGCCGAAGAGACTCGGGTCGATGGAAATGGAGCGGAGCATCTGCTGCTCTTGCAGGGCCGGCACGCCGGCAGGGATTTCGCCGTAGATGGGTAGCGCGAAGAGCGACTGGACCTCGTTGGCTTTGGCGCCCCACACGCCGTCGGGGAGTTGCTCCAGCACCGCCTTGGCGGCCAGCGCGGCGAGGATGCGCACGACCGAGGTCTGCGAGGCGAAGCCGAAGTGTTTCTGGATGATACGCGTGGACGGAGGGACTTTGTGGTCTCTCTGGTAGTCGCTGACAAAGGCAAGAACCTCTTCCTGTCGTTCGGTGAGCTGCATGATAAATGTGTTCAATTGAACCAGGTTCAAGCGAACACATGAATGCGGGTTCCGCCAGTTCTCTTTTGCGGATTTTAAGGTAATCCTAACAGGCAGGAAGTTACGCCTAAATGTTCACTCGGGTTGCAGATGAGGGAGTGGTGTAGGCCCGACCGGTGGTCGGGCGGGTATGGTGCGGTCGCTGAGGAGCCCGACCAGCGGTCGGGCCTACACCAGAAGTTGATTATTAGGTGATTGGGCGCGAACGTGCGGCTCATGGCTGATCAGATCGAAACCGAACAAACGCGTCCGTGGGTGGTGGTGGCGGGGGCGAGCGGGTTCGTGGGCACGGCGGTGCGCACGGCGCTGGCGAGCGAGTTTCGGTTTCGGGCGTTGACGCGCAGCGCCACCGTGGTGACGGCGGCGGCTAAAAAAACGGGTAAGGAAGCAACGGATACAATTACCGAGTGGCGGAGCTGCGACCTGTATTCGCTGCCCAAGCTCGCCGAGGCGATGAAGGGCTGCCGGTTTGCGCTGTATCTGGTGCACTCGATGAGCCCGTCGAGCCGGTTGGTGCAGGGGAGTTTTGCGGATCTGGATCTGCTGCTGGCAGACAACTTTATCCGCGCGGCGGAGGAGGCCGGGTTGGAGCATGTGATTTATCTCGGCGGGTTGCTGCCGACGGGCACCGAGCCGGTCTCGGCGCATCTGGCCAGTCGGCGCGAAGTGGAGACGGTTTTGCGGAGCCGATCGGTGGCGGTGACGGTGCTGCGGGCGGGGTTGATTTTTGGGGCGGGCGGGTCGTCGTGCCAGATGCTCGTCAACCTGGTGCGGCGGTTGCCGGTGATGGTGTTTCCGGCCTGGGCGGGGTCGCGCACGCAGTCGATCGACATCGCCGACGTGGCGCGCGCGATCGGGCTGTGCCTGGGTGAAACGCCGTGGCGAGGCGGCACGTATGATCTCGGCGGACACGAGCCGATGACCTACCGGGAGTTGATTGTGTGCACCGGCGAGGTGTTGGGGCATCGGCCGCGCGGGTTTGGCGTCCCGATGAATTTGTTCACGTTATCTAAGCACTGGGTGGCGCTGTTCGGCGGCGTGCCGCCGGCGTTGGTTGGACCGTTGCAGGAGAGCCTGCGGCACGACCTGCAAGCGCGGGACAACGGGCTGTTGGCGCAGTTGCGGCCGGGCATGGTGCCGCTGGCGGAGTCGATCCGGCGTGCGGTGGATCGTTCCGGAATGCCGCGACCGCATCCGCGCAGCGAGTGGGTGAGGGCGGACAAGCTGCACATGCGCACGGAGCGACGCGTGCGTTCGGTGCAACGCATGCCGCTGCCGGCCGGCTGGGACGCGCACGCGGTGGCGGCGGAGTATGGACGCTGGTTGACGCGGCGGGCGGTCGGGCTGGTGCGTGTGGAGCGGTCGGACGCGGGCGCGCTGCGATTCCTCGGGCCGGGCGGGCGCGGGTGTTTGTTGGAGCTGACGCCTACGCCGTTTACGCTGACGAATGGGCGGCGGTGCGCGTTCTACATTTCGGGCGGATGGCTGGCGAAACGCGTGGACCCGCCGGGGCGGTTTGAATTTCGGTTGTTCCCTGAGAACGCGTGTTTGCTGGCGTCGATCCACGGGTTTTCCCCGCGTTTGCCGTGGACGGTGTATGCTTGGACGCAGGCGCTGGTGCACTTGGCGGTGATGCGGTCGTTTGCCCGGCACTTGGGGCGGTGTGCGGCGGGTGGCGAGCTGCGGAGTTCCGATCCGGTGCCCGGCGGTCACAGCGGGCATTGATTTTATACCCGCCCGCCAATCCGAGGACGGAGGCCGTGGCGAGGGCTGAGCCTTCGGCACAAAAAAACCGCGCCGAAAGTCGGAGCGGTCGAGTTATGCGGCAAAATACAATCCGCATAAGGAGCGGGATGCATCCCAAAAGGGGGCAGTGCGTTTTTTGTTAGTTATGGGAAGCAGGACGAGTGGCAGCTCGGCGGAGTCTGCGACCCAAAGCTGGCGCGAGATTCACCGCTCGGATCTTTGGATATCTTTCCGAACTAGAAAACTAACAAAAATCGCATTGACCCCTTCGGCTCACCCTCATATCTTCTGTGAACTCTCGTATCTAAATCGAAATAGTCTCGGTGATTCGCTTCTCACTACAGGGCTCCGTGTAATCTGTTCTTCGCGTGGGTTTAATTTTCGTGCTGATGGAATGGATCGAATATGCCGAACGTCAAAAGTGAGCCGCGATCATACATGGCGCGAAGCGTGCTGCTCGGAGCACGATTCGTGACATGTATGATCGTTGGCTCTACTGCCTTGTTAGCCTCCGTTTTTTTATTTCTTCGATTGTATAAGGCGGCGACCGGCGATGAATCACGGCATGGCAATTCGGGCATACCGGCCTCAAATCAGCTATTGGATCGACCGAATATTCCTCTCCAATGTCCGATAATTGCTTCAAGTGGTGGACATGTATGAATCCCTCTGCAATATCACCAAACTTAGAGCCAAAACTAAACTCGCAAACACAACAACTAGTCCCATAGGGCGGCGTCAAGCGGCTAGTGCACAGTCCTTTTGTATAATGCCATGAAAAACTTCAGCTGGAGATTGACCGTCGAGAACGATGCGTGGGCGGTTGTTGAGCCGCCATTCGACTTTGGCTATTTGTCCCTTAGTGACAGT
>JANODO010000098.1:0-8102 GCA_031412735.1 Rariglobus sp.
CATCTTGCCCGTGAGATTGCCGGATCATGGACGAGACGCCCATGCCGCCCCCGAATCGCCCATAAATGGGCTCCTACACGCCGGGCCGGACGTGCGCAAAAACAAGAAGGCGGTCCCGCCGGCCTCCCCCAACAATACCTCTTTGCCAACGAAGGAGACGCCGCTCGCGGATGAAGGGTGCGTAGGTAGGAGCCCGTTTACGGGCGATGGTTTGAGTGGCACGGGCATCTTGCCCGTGAGATTGCCGGATCATGGACGAGACGCCCATGCCGCCCCCGAATCGCCCATAAATGGGCTCCTACACGCCGGGCCGGACGTGCGCAAAAACAAGAAGGCGGTCCCGCGCGCGCGGGACCGCCTCGTTGCGCCGGGACGTCGGCTGACGCCTGACATCCTGGCAGTTCGTTGTCACCCCGGCGGTAAAGCCTGAGTGGTGGTTTGGGTTCGTTGGCTTTTCAGTCAACGTCGGGTGGTGCTTCGCGCGCAGCGGTCCGACGGCTTTGTTTGGCTGATACCGGAAGTAGGCTTCACGCCGAGAGACTTGCCGGAAAGTGGGTGGGACCAAGGGAGGGACGACCTCCGTGTCGTCCGGTTTTCGGGAGCGGGTTCTCACTCCAATTCGATCCGGTCCACACGGAGGTGGACCCTCCCTTTGGCCATTTAGTTATTTGAGCGTGACCGTGCCGCTATTGGGTTTGCCGATGTTGTCGGCCTCCGGGTCGCCCGCGTTTCCCGCCTTCGCCGGCCGCGTCAGTGGCCGCCACGGAGACCGTGGGCAGGCCGTTCTCCGCGAACAACGTCGTGCGGGCGGTGGCGCGGCATCGAGCCCGCGGGGCGAGCGACGTCCGCTGCGGACGGCAAACGCGTAGCTGCGCGCGGCGTTGCCAAGCGCGCAGAGGAGCGAAAGAAGACCCGAGCGGTCCTGAGAGGAATGGTTCATCCCCCTCAGCGTAGCGGAAGGCGCTTTTGAAAATTATCCGCGCCCGTCCGATACCGGTGTCGGACCCATCGTGAGGCCGGTGTGGTCTGATGTCCTACAGACCCAGTATGCCGTGCCACGATAAATTACGCTTGTAGGGCCTGACCTTGTGTCAGGCCGGTTGGGCGTGCGCACGCAGGGGGACTACCCGGCCTCACGCAAGGTGAGGCTACACCACTCCGAAATTTCAGTGGTTACAGGGTGCTAGAGCAAGCAGCGCCGATTGACCGCCGGAGCGCGAGCGAGCTCGCGGCCTACGTAGCGGTGGAATCCAAACTTGAAGGCGAGGCCGAAGGGGCCTCGCCTGCGGGTCTGCGGGCGGCCATGCGGCGCTCGGCCTCCAAGATGATCGCCTCGCAGCCGATAAACTTGTGGTCATCAAGGCAGAGGCGGCGGCGCTGGCCGTCCTTTTCGTAGATGGCGTAGGCGATGCCCTTGTTGGCCCACTTGCGGCGGTCCATATCGACGATGCTGTCGAGATGCACCGTCTCGCCATCAGCACCAGTCACGAGGTCACCGTCGGCGCGCACACTCTTCCGGTGCTGGAGCGCGACCCAGGCGACGAACGCGAGGCCGATGGCCATGGCAACACCGCCGATCTTGCGTTGGCCGGAGAGATCGCCGGCGGTGCGGTCCTTGGGCAGTTTCTCGGGCAGACCGTTCTTCGCCGCGTGCTCGGCCCAGGCGCGGACAACCGCAGGGTTCTTGTCGGTGGGCTTTTCATCGGCGGCGACGATGTCGGCGGTGAGGGCGACGAGGTGCTGATAACGGGCGGCCTCGGCAGGCCAGTTGATGTAGCCGTCGTAGAGAAACCAGAGGCCGGAACCGTTGATCATCAGTGCCATCATGATCATGCGGCGGCGCCATTCTTTGGAGATGCGGGCGTGGACGTTCATTGGGAGCGAAGGGATGTGGATGGGGATAAAAGGCAACGCCCGGCCCGCTTGCCAATGCCATTGCGATTAAAAAATCGCGCCCTGGGCGTCCGGTGCCACCGGAACGGACGGGATCGTGCCTAACCAAGTCCGCACTGAACAGCTCCCGTGGCCAGCCCTCACGCGAAATGGAATGCCCCGCGCCTTCCCGCTTTGCGAGGCCGCTGAAACCCATCCCCGGGGACGGCTGCATGATTGGCGACTCGACAACCTCCCGGTGCTCGACATCCCCCGGATACTCTTTGGTCCCTTTCTTGCGACCGCTCTCGCACAAATCCTTGCGGTCCGGCCCCGCGCCGCCCTGCTCCCTTATACGCATGCCGATTTCCGCCACCCTAGTCGCTCCTCCTGAATCAACGGCGGAGTTTTCCGCCGAGCTGCGCCTGCTCTCCGAACGCTACCGTGAACAGCCCGCGCCGCTGGGTGATGTCCTCGACGACCTTGGCCCGCGTGCGTCGGCCTTGCTCGTCGTCATCTGTGCGTTGCCCTTCTCCACCCCGATCAGCATACCCGGGCTCTCGACGCCCTTCGGTTTGGTGATTCTGCTGCTGGCGACCCGCTATTTTCTTGGTCTGCCGCCCTGGCTGCCTGGACGCCTTCGCCGCGTGGTGTTACCGGCGGCGTTTTTTACCCGGATGCTTGCGGCGAGCGCCAAACTCGTCGGCTGGCTGGAGCGCAGATTAGTGGCCCGGCTCCATTTCCTGGCCGACGCCGATTGGAAACTCCGGCTGCACACCGCCGTGGTGATTATGGCCGCACTGCTGCTGATGATACCGTTGCCACCGTTGCCGCCCTTTACCAACACGCTGCCGGCGCTGGTGGCGGTGGTGATGACCTTCAGCACACTCAAGCGCGACGGCCTGTGCATTCTCGCGGGCTACGCGCTTTTCGCCTTCACGGTGGGTTATTTTGTTTTCTGGAGCGTGGTCGTCGTGGAGACCTTTGATCGCTACGGCGGAAAGCTCCTCTCCCTGCTCGGTTGGGGTGCTTGATACGCTCTCGGCCAGCATATCATCCGCAGTCCGGTGAACGATGCGGGCGAGGATTTCGACGCGGATAACGGCGCGGCGCTGGCTGGACGTTTATGCGATCTCCCGACCGCCTGTGAAATGCTGAAGAAAGGGACCGCAGACCTCGACCAAGCGTTTCAGTTGAAACGGCTTCGCGACCACGGGCACGTTCCACTGCGCGATCCGGGCCTCCATATCCTTTTCGCCGGGATGCCCGGTGATAAACACAAAGCGGCGCGCCACCGCCGGGTGGGTCTCGCAGAGGCGTAAATAAAGATCGATGCCACTCATCACCGGCATCCGGATGTCCGAAACCACGAGCGCATACGTCTCGCGCCCGAGCGCGGCCAACGCGTCCGCTCCGTTGGGCACCGCATCCACGCGACAGCCAAAGTGCACGCTAAAAATCTCCTGCAGCAGGAGCCGCAGCACGTCTTCGTCCTCCACCACCAGAACGCGTTGCCGGCCCGACACGGGTGCCGATGCATACGCGCCGGCCGCCGCCAACCCATCTCCGGGCTCCATGGAAAAAAGCGGTGGCTCAGCCGAATGGTGCGGCAACGTGACGGTGAACCGCGTGCCCACGCCCACTGTGCTCTCCACCCCGATATCGCCTTCATGCTGGCGCACGATGCTGAAACAAAGGCTCAAGCCGAGACCCGTGCCCAAGACCGGACCCTTGGTCGTAAAGAACGGGTCGAAAATGCGTCCCATCACCTCGGGCGCAATGCCGGTCCCGTTGTCGGCGACCACCAGCTTCACACTGCCGCCACTCTCTTCCACCGTGAGCACCAGCTCGGCGTCGTTCATCCCGCCCATCGCATCCAGCGAGTTGAGGACCAGATTCATCACCACTTGCTTAAGCTGACCGGCATCCGCCATCACCCACACCGGATCGGGCGGGAATCGGGTATTCACCCGGCAGCCGGCGTCACGCAACTTAAAGCCGATTACCGCCAGCGTATCCTCCACCACCAGCCGGAGGTCGGTCACCTGCATCTCGTGAATGCTGGGTTTCGACAGCTGGCGCAGTTGTTTAATGATCTGCGCGGCCTCCATCACACTCGTGCTGATGAGCTCGGTGTAGCGGCGCGTGCACGGATCCGCGCTGAAACGAAGCAGGTCGGCAAAACCTTGGACGGGGGTGAGCTTGTTGTTCAACTCGTGCGCGATCCCTCCGACCAAGGTATCGAGCAGCTTTTGTTTTTCCTGCTGCAACATCAGACGCTCCAACGCCCGCTGCTCGGTAATATCGTCGAGGCAGACGCAGATCTGTCCGGTTTCACGTATCCAGCCCATGGAACAGCGGAAGAGCCGGCTGCCGCGCTCAGGCACATTGAGTAAAAATTCGCGCTCGGCCGGTGCGGACTCCCCCCGGGCGTGCGCCGCCAGCAATGCCAAAAACTCCCCGCGCTTGCCGGCCACCACCCAGGCCGCCAACGAAACGACCGCCACCGCGCTGTGGCCGAGATTGAGCAACTCCTCCAACTGGCGGTTGCGCTGCACGATCACGCCCTGACCATCCAACAACGCCACCCCGAGGGTATGGCTCTCAAAGAGACCGATGTAGAGCCCCTGGGACTGCCGCGCCGCGTGGGTGGCCTGAAACAGCTCCACGTTCTGCTGCTGCATCCGGGCATGTTGCTGGCAAAGTTCATCCATCTGCTGGGCCACCAGACTCGATTGCAACTGCGCCAGCGTTTCCACGCGGATGAGCCCGAGCAGCCGCTGCTCCGCATCCACCAACACCACATCCTGGTAAAACTCCTCGCCCTGTCGCGACAGCGCGCGATCCAGCACGGCGCGCACCGGAAGATGGTGCGAAATCAACAGCGGGCGCGGAGTCAGCGCGCTCTCGGCGGGCGAGTTGCTGTTAAGCGCGAATCCGAAACGCGAGCCCATGAGGAAACCGATCTGTCCGCGTGAACACAGCCCCACTACGCGTCCGGCGCGCTGCACGGCGATGAACTCCACTTTACAGTTGCGGAAAACGCGCTGCACTTGTTCCAGCGGCAAGTCGGCCTCCACCGCTTCACGATGATACACCAAGGATTCCAACGAGGTTTCCTCCGCCCGAAGCGCCCGGGGACCAGCCGACGGAAAATCCTGACGCGCGACCGCCGAGATCCCGTCTGGCGCAAGAAGATTTTTCGCAACTATGGGGTCGGTGGTCACACTGAAGATTCCAAAGATTACACCCTCCCTTTGGCCTCCCAAGCCGCCAGTGTTAATAATGGGTTAACTCTGCCCCCCATGTCCCCCGCCGTGAAACCACCCGCAGGCCGGGCCGAAGGGGGCCGCGCCAAAGGGGCGGCCCCAAAAGGGGTCAATGCGTTTTTTGTTAGTTATGGGAAGCAGGACGAGTGGCAGCTCGGCGGAGTCTGCGACCCAGAGCTGGCGCGAGATTTGCCTCTCGAATAGTTGGATATCTTTACGAACTACAAAACTAACAAATCGCATTGACCCCTTCGCCTCACCCCCGGCTAAACCGCCAAGCCCAACGGCAGAGGGTCTCGCGAAGGATACAAAGGGCGCGAAGGTTCCGAATGAAGTTCAGTCCTTCGCTCCCTTCCCATCCTTCGCGAGACAATGTCCCTCCTCGGCTCCGGTTCAACCGGGGCGAGTGGCCCCAAAAGGGGTCAATGCGTTTTTTGTTAGTTATGGGAAGCAGGACGAGTGGCAGCTCGGCGGAGTCTGCGACCCAGAGCTGGCGCGAGATTTTGCCGCTCGAATAGTTGGATATCTTTACGAACTAGAAAACTAACAAAAAACGCATTGACCCCTTCGGCCCTACATGCAGTCGCGGTCTTGCACACGTGGGGCCGGCAGGTGCAGCACCACCCGCATGTGCACCTAATCGTGCCCGGCGGCGGCTTGACCGAGGACGGCACGCGCTGGCGCGCGTCGCGTTCGCCGGAGTGGTTTTTGCCGGTGCAGGCGGTCGCGGCGGCGTTTAAGGCCCGGTTCGAGGAGGCGCTGCGCGCCGCCGAACCGGGCCTGCATGCGGCCGTGCCCGACCGGACCTGGCGGGCGGATTGGAACGTCGATGTAAAGGCGGCGGGCTCGGGCACCGAGGTGGTGCGTTATTTGGCGCGGTATGTGAAGCGCACCGCCATCAGCGACGAGCGGATTATCGATGCCGACGACCAGGCGGTCCGGTTCAGCTATACCGACAGTGAGACCGGCCAACGGCGCGAAGTCACGTTGGCGGCCGACGAGTTTATGCGCCGGTATTTGCAACATGTGCCGGTTCCCGGCCAGCACCGTGTGCGGTATATGGGCTGGCTGCATCCGGCCGCGAAGTTGCGTCGCATGAAGGTGGAAAACCTCGTGGCCAAGCCGATCGTCGTGCGGGCTCAGCCGCCGGAGCGTCCCGACTGGTCGCGGTGCTGCCCGCATTGCCACAAGTTTAGCCTCATGTTCGTCGGCCTGCTGGCGCGAGGACCGCCGCTATGATGAACCGTATTATAGATACCGTATTGATGATAAAACCGGCCTTGGCCGGCGGGCGGAGCTCTGTTCGCAGGTCTATAAAAAGCCGAAAAAGAATGATGAAACGCGCCGCGATCCTGCGGGAAGCCGGTCCGTTGTGGCTCCACTTACTGCTCAGACGTAAAAAAACCGCTCCGAATATCGGAACGGTCAAGGTCGGCGGAAAAATACAATCCGCATAAGGAGCCGTTAACGCCGCTGGTCTTCCCCGGGCTTGTTCAACAGGAGTCGTGTTGTCGGCTTCGCGACAACACAACTCTCGGGGTTCGGCTCATTTTTAGTCAAGGTGGAGCGTCCCCTCTGTCGAGTAAAGCATGTGGCCTACACTACAGCCGAGCGCGAAACCGAAGCTATAATTCTTCCCGTCGCCGCGAGAGACGGCGACCTCATTCAGCGCGGCAACGCACTTACACTGCCCACAGTATGCTCGCAACTGACCATCGCGGTGCATCATCCGAATGGAATCATCGAAAAACTCCGCAAAACATCCGGGAGTGGCTTGCACTGAATCCAAGTGCCGTGATCTCTGCGAAAGCCAGCGCCGAAAAAGCCTATATTCGACTCGGAACCACCGTGTGGATGCACGCTGTGCTTGCTCATCCTGCCAAAGCTCCTCGAGGGCACTCGCATCGAAGTCAAAATATGAATCAGCGGCATCTCTGCTTTCGATCCGCACCGTCTGCGCGCAGAGCGGGAACAGTGAAAGAGCCAAGTCCAGTCGTGCCTCTTCCGTCCCGCTGCTACTCGAAAAGCGCAGTAATAGCTCCGCAAACTTCGGATCAAATGCGATGAATCTCCGAGCTGTCTCCAAGCTGGGCCGCGCCACGAAATCTTGCGCGACCCGAGCGAGCTCCCGCGGAATAGCGCTACCTCGTAGAGATTGATCCACTGCGATAGCGGCGAGGTCAAAATCGACCTTCTTCAGCCGTTGCGAGAGGAGGAAATCTTTGAATGCACTAATCATGTTTTTTTTGCCGAACGTTCCGGGTCAGACACGAGCGGAAGACGGCTTATGAATAAAACAAAATGGACAAGTCCGCTCGTTGTCTGTAGCCGCTGGTTGAAGCAAGCCGCTGCGCGGCGGTGGGGTGCGGGAGGTTGAAGTAAGCGGGAGGTGCGCACGTTGGGTGCAAGTTGGTAGAGGGAGCGGAATGTTACAAGCCTGCGGGTGCCTATGAGCACTCATAAATCAACCAAGGGTAAACGCGGCGGGCATATCGTGCTGCCGTCCGATCATCAATCGCTGGTCCGTTTTGCGGACCTGCTTCAACTGCGTTCTCTCGCGTATTCGACCCGCGCGGAGTATCTGCGCTACATCCGGCGGCTCGGCGTGCAGGCGCAAGTCGATCCGGCGACGCTCACCGAGGAGCAGGTGCGAGCGCACATCCTCACACTCAAAACCGCCCACGCCTACTCGGCGTCGTCGATGCGCACGGCGGTCGCCGCTCTCTCGGCGTTTTTCAACCTGCACCTGGGCAACACCTGGAAGCTGTTCGGGCTGGTGCGTTCACCGGACCGGCAAACGCTGCCCACGGTGCTCACCCTCGTGCAAGTGCATGCGCTCTTTAAGGCGGTGCGCGAGGAGCGATTTCGTGCGCTGTTTCGCACGATTTACGCGTGCGGGCTGCGGGTCTCCGAAGCGGTCAACCTGCGCGTGACCG
Source organism: Rariglobus sp. (assembly GCA_031412735.1). Taxonomy (GTDB): domain Bacteria; phylum Verrucomicrobiota; class Verrucomicrobiia; order Opitutales; family Opitutaceae; genus Rariglobus. Next base: position 8,078 of record JANODO010000098.1, read on the forward strand.
ACATCGAGGCCGCCGGCACGTGTCT
>JANODO010000099.1:0-23650 GCA_031412735.1 Rariglobus sp.
CGGAGGCGACCGACGCGGAGCCCGGGCAGATTTTAGTTTATCGGGGCACGTATCGTAATCGGGGAAGCGGTGAGTTGAAAAACGTGGTGGTCGTCCTCCCGGTGCCGGAGGAGATGGCGTATATAGCGGGCTCGGCCAAGCCTGCGGCCGTCGAGGCATCGATCGACCGGAAGACTTTCTTCGTAATCGCCACCCCGCCTAAAGACACAGAGCCCTCCGCGTGGAAAGAGCTCCGCTGGTCTCCTCTCACCCTCGCGCCCGGAGCGGAGATCGTCGTCGAAGTTCGCGCGCAAGTTCCAGCGGCCAGTCGCTGAGCACAGCTCCTTTTCCGACTCTCCTTTTTTTCCCGTCCTTTCAGCTAACAACCTATGAAATCAACACGCCTGAATTACATCGTCGCTTTGATCGGCCTGGCCGTCACCGCTGCGATTTTCACCGTCCGTGCGGCGGCTCCGCTCGTTAACACCCCGATCGGCAATCAAGCTAAAGCCACCTACACCGACGATTCCAGCGTCGTGCGCGAGGTGTTTTCCAACACCGTAATCACCCGGGTCACGCAGGTTTATGCGCTCGACCTGCGCCAGGATAACACCCGTATCGGCACCCCGGGCAGCCAGGTGTATTTCCCGCACACCGTGACCAACCTAGGCAACGGCGCGGATACGATTTCGCTCACGGCGACCAACGCCGCCGGTGCGACCGTTTTGCTCACGGGCCTTTCGATTTATCCAGACGCGAACCGAGACGGTCTCCCGGATAACTTCACGACTATCTTTACCACGGGTTCGATCGCCTCCGGCGCCGAGTTTCACTTTGTGATTTCCGGCGTCATCCCGCCGGCGGCGACCGCCGCGCAGACGGGCGGCGTCACCGTGGTCGCTAACTCCAGCGACATCGTGAGCACCCCGACGGCCACGGACACGAACAACGACACCTTCACCGTCACCAACGACGCAGTGCTCCAGGTTAATAAATCCATTAGCGTTTCCTCCGGCCTGCCGGGCACCACGCCGGTCCGCTACACGATCACCTACACCAACACGGGCAACAGCGCGGCCACCAACGTGACGATCACCGACGTCATCCCCACCGGCATGACCTACATCGCCGGTTCCGCCCGTTGGTCGGTCATCCCGGCCACCGTGCTCACTGATCTCAACCGCACCGACTCCCAGTCCGGGGTCATCTATGACATCGGCGTGACGACCGCTGGCACCGCGACCTTCGTGATCGCCAACCTCGGCATCGGCCAGTCCGGCTTTGTGACCTTCGACGTCGGCGTCAACGCCGGCATCGCGCCCCAAATCATCCCAAACACCGCGCGTTACCTCTTCACCAGCGGAGGCACCACCACGTCGGCGTTTAACTCGAACACCGTGCCGTTCACCGTCATTCAGGTTCCCGGAGTCACGCTCACGCCTCCCACCAGCATCCCGACCGCCAACGCCGGCGATACCATCAGCTGGACCAACGACCTCCACAACACCGGCACCGGCACCGACACGTTCGACATCACCATCACCGCAAACACGTTCCCGGTCGGCACCACGTTCCAGATTTTCCAATCGGACGGCGCCACCCCGATGACCGACTCCAATGGCAACGGCGTGCCCGACACCGGCCCCGTGGTCACCAATGGTCGCTACAATGTCATCCTCAAGGCCGTGATCCCCGGCAACGCCTCGGGCAACAACGGCGGCGCCGGCTACACGGTGACCAAGCTCGCCACCTCCACGTTTGACCCGGGCACCAGCGATCCGGCCATCGATGAGCTCGTCACCATCAGCGGTGCCGGCGTGGATCTGACCAACAACACGGTGGGCGGCCTTGGTGTGGGCGCGAACAGCGGCGACAACAACGCCACTCGCATCGTCACCAACTCGACCAACCCCGGCAGCACCACGACCTTCACCCTTGTGGTGAGGAACACCGGTCCGAACCCCGATAGCTTCAACCTTCTCACCGATGACGACGGCACCTTTGGTTCGGTCAACGACCTGCCCGCTGGCTGGACCGTGGTCTTCAAAGACGCCGGCGGCACCGTCGTATCCAACACCGGGGTGATCGCCAGCAGCGCGAGCAAAACGTTTACCGCCGAAATCTTCGTGCCGACCGGCAGCCTGCCCGCGACCCAGGACATTTACTTCCAATCCCGGTCCCCGGTGACCGCCGCCGGCGACATCATCCGCGACGCCGTCGCGGTGAATACCGTGCGCAACATCAGCATCCTCACCGACAACGTCGGCCAGACGTTCCCCGGCGGCTCAGTCGTGTATGAGCACACGCTGCGTAACAACGGCAACGTCACCGAAGGCACCAACGGCGGCGGTGGCACCAGCACGCTCACCTTCGCCCATGTGAACAACCTCTCCGCGAGCGGCTTCACCTCGGTGATCTACTACGATCGTCCCACCCTCGGCACTCCGGGCGCTCTCGACTCCGGCGACCCCGTGCTCGTCAGCACCCTCGACACCGTGAAGGGTGCCGGCCTCGTCGCCGGCGAGCAGGTGCGCCTCTTCGTCAAGGTGTTCGCTCCGCTGGGTGCCGCCGACGGCGCGATCAACGTCACCAACCTCACCGTCACGACTGCGGGCGTCATCAACACCATCGCGGCTCCCTCCGCCGTGGCGAATTCGGACACCACCAGTGTTATCCGCGGTGACTTGGCCATCCTCAAGGAGCAGGCCATCGACACCAACACCAACGGCGTGATCGGAGTCGGCGAAGGCCCGTTTGTCACCACCCAGCTCTCCGCCCCGCCCGGAGCCGTGATCATCTACCGCGTCACGGTTACCAACAGCGGCTCGGCCACGGCCACGGGCATCACGGTGAATGACACCATCCCCGCCAACACGACCTACTTCGCCACGGGTTCCCAGGGCATCGCCAGTGTCTCCGGCGGCACGACCAACACCGTGGGCGCCGGCGGCCCGACCGACGGCGGCACCGGCTCCTTCGTGTTCAACATCGGCACGCTCACGCCCACGCAAGCCGCGACCATCACCTTCGGGGTGAGGATCAACCAATAAGTCCGCCCGCGCCGACTCGACCGGCGGGGCGGTGCCGGGCGCTTCGCGCGCCCGTGCCCCGCTTCGTCGGAGAGACGGTTTCCTTCGCACCCAGTTGATGCGCTGCCTGCGCTATATTCTTGTATGGATCACGCTGTGCGTGATGTCCGGGCTACTGCCTGCGCCGGCGCAGGCCGCCCCGCCGCCGCCCGGCACGCTCATCTCCAGCCAGGCGCTGCTCAACTACGTCGATCCGGCTCTGTTCATCGCCCGCAACACGCCGTCCAACACCGTGCGGGTGATCGTCTCCGGCGGTCCCGGTCTCAACCTGACCCAGGATCGCACGATCACCCGCACCGCCGGCGCGTTTTTCGAGTTTGCCCACACGCTCACCAACACCGGCAACACCACCGGCACCTACACGCTCACGCCTTCGTTTCCCGGCGGCGCGGTCGCGTTGCTCAACTTGCGCCTCGTCGTCGACACCAATGGCAATGGCACCATTGAAGTCGGCGAACCCATCCTGCCCTTCGCGTCCTATACGGTGGCGCTGCCCGCCGGCGGCGTCGCCCATTTTATCCTCACCGGTCAGGTCGAGCCCGTGCTCCCGGCCGGCCTCGATCCTGTCACGCTCCTCACGCTCGGCCTCGACGCCACGGTCGCGGAGAACGGCCTCACCGCCCGCAATACCGACACCCTTCGTGTCTCGCTCACGCCCGACAACGACGTCGGTGCACTCCAGTTCAACAAGTCCGTCACCCCCGGCACCGCCGCGCGCGGCGCCACCGTCGACTACACTCTCGTCGGCACCAACAACTACCCGCAGGCGCTTACGCCCATCAACGTCTCCATCGACGGCGCGTTCGTCTCCCGCGTCATCGTGCGCGACGCGTTGCCGGCCAATGTGCAACTCGTCCAGATCCTCACCGCCAACAACTCGACTCCCCTCTACCACATCGCCGGCGCCGGGTTGCACGAGTATGTCAGCGCGCCGCCCGCCGATCTCTCGCTGGTGAGTGCGATCGCCTGGGCCTTCGACGAATTCGCGCCCGGCGAATCGTTCTCCGTCAGCTACCGCGCCCGCATCGGCCCCTCCGCCACCGGCGTGATTCCCAACATCGCCACCGCCTACTACAACCGCAACGCCCTCCCGGAATCCACCGATTCCAACAACACCGACGTCACCATCCCTTCAGTCCCGCCGACGATTCTTTATTACAACACCCACGACGACTCCGATCCTAACCGCCGCGTCATCCCCGCCACGCGCCTGGGCAGCCCGCTCTTCGTCGAAACCGTGGCCGGCGCCTGCAACATCAGCAGCAACACCGTCGAAATCGTCACCATTATTATCACCTCCGGCCTCACCGGCGACACCGAGACGTTCCTGGGCATTGAGACCGGTCCGAACACCGGCGGCTTCCGCATCCTGCCCTCCATTCCCACCGCGGATGCCCGGCAGGTTTCCGTCGTGCGTAACGACGGCATCATGCAGACGCGCTCTCGCGACACCCTGACCGCTGAGATCCGCGGCTGCGGCGGCGTCACGGTCATCACGAATATTCTGATCGATCCGGCTGGCGTGGTTTACGACTCCCGCACCAACGCCGAGATCGCCGGCGCCACCGTCACCCTCATCGACGTCACCGGCGCGGGCAATGGCGGCAATCCCGGCGGCCTCGCCGTGGTTGTGGACGATGACGGCTTCACCCCGCTCTCCGCCATCCAGGTCACTGCCGCCGACGGTGTTTTCCGCTTCCCCCTCGTCCCCCCCAGCGTCTACCGCCTCGATGTCATCCCGCCGGTCAACTACAGCTACCCCAGCGTGATCCCGGTCGGCCTGCAGCCGGCGAGTCGCATCATCAACCTCTCCGGCTCCTTTAACGGCACGTTCCCGGTCAATATCTTCACCGGCGCGGTGTTCCTCGACCTGCCTCTCGATACGACGGTGGGCGACGGTCTCACCCTTGAAAAGACCGCCTCCCGCCAGACCGCCGAGGTGGGCGACTCCGTCATCTACACCCTCAAGCTCGCCAACACCTCCGGCGCCCCCTTCAACGGCACGCACATCGACGACCGCCTGCCCCCCGGTTTCCGCTACGAACCCGGCACCACCAAACGCGACGGTGTCCCGGTTGTTAATCCGCTCGGCGGCGTCGGTCCCAGCCTGCGCTTCACCGTGGGCACGCTGGCCGACGGCGCGACGACCACCTTCACTTACCGCGTGCGCCTGACCCCCGGAGCGGAAAAAGGCGACGGCATCAACGTCGCGCAGGCCACCGCGCTCGGACCGCCGGTGCTCGTCTCCAATGTGGCCCGCGCCCGCGTGCGCCCCACGCCCGGCATCCTCGACCCTGTCGCCGTCATCCTCGGCACCGTCTTCGTCGACGCCAATCGTAACAACATCCAAGACCCCGGCGAGCCCGGCGTGCCCGGCGTGCGCCTCGTCCTGGAAGACGGCACCTACGCCATCACCGATTCGCATGGCCAGTATTCCATCTACGGCCAGCGCGCCGTCACCCACGTCCTCAAGCTCGATCCGCACACGCTCCCGCCCGGAGCCAAGCTCGGCGGCGACAGCCCGCGCTTCGCCGGCGATCCCGGATCGCGCTTCGTCGACACCAAGAAATACGAGCTGCACAAAGCCAATTTCCTCCTCGTCGAGCCCACCGAGTCGCTCTACGCCGCCATCGCCTCCCGCCGCACCCAAGCCGGAAGCTGGACCCCCGAAATCGCCAACGCGCTCCAGACCCAGTTCAACGCCGACGGCACCCGCACCTTGCTCACCGACGTGGAGGGCCGTGAGGCCGCCGGCATCGTTGGCACCGGCGCGCCCGCCTCGCGCTCCTACAACGCCGTCCTGCCCCCCGACACCCTCACCGCCGGCAACTCCTCGCTCCCCCCGAGCCCCGTCGCCGCCGTCCCGCTGGTCGACTTGGAAAAGATGATTGCCGGCATCACCGATTCCTCGCCCGGCTTCATCGGACTCAAGGACGGCGACACACTCCCCTACGACCGCCTCACCGTGCGCATCAAGGGCAACCCCGAGGCCCGCCTCCGCCTCCTCGTCAACGACCAGCCCGCCTCCGAGGCCCGCATCGGCAAGGTCGTCGAGCGCGCCGACCCGCCCCTCCAGGCTCTCGAATACGTCGGCCTCTCGCTCCAGCCCGGACCCAACGCGCTCACCCTCGTGCAGAGCGACTCGTTCGGCAACGAACGCGCGCGCCAGACCATCACCGTGATTGCGCCCGACCGCCTCGCCCGCCTCGTGCTCACGCCCTCCACCCGCGAGCCTATGGCCGACGGCCGCACGGCCGTTGACGTGCACGTCTCCGTCGTGGACGCCCGCGGCACACCCGTCACCGCCTCGCTCCCGCTCACGTTGGAAACCACCCTCGGCCGTTGGGATGTCGAGGATGTCAACCCGCGCGAACCCGGCGTCCAGGTGTTCCTCGAAAGCGGCGTCGGCGTTTACCGCCTGATCGCGCCGTTCGAGCCCGGCGAAGCTCGCCTGCGCGTATCGTCGGGCGAGCTCAAGGGCGACGACCGCCTCGCCTTCGTGCCCGAGCTGCGCCCCATGATCGCCTCCGGTATCATCGAAGGCCGCTTCGCGCTCAACAGCCTCTCGCGCAACCAGCTCCTGCCCACCGATCCCTCCGACGCCTTCGAGCAAGAGCTGCGACAATCCGCCGACCTGGGCTCCGATGCCACCGGCACCGGTCGCGCCGCCTTCTACCTGAAAGGCAAGATCAAGGGCGACACCCTGCTCACCATCGCCTACGACTCCGATAAACGCCGCGACGGCGACTCCCGCCTCTTCCGCGACATCGACCCCGACGCGTATTATCCCGTTTACGGCGACGATTCCACCCGCGGCTACGACGCGCAGTCCACCGGCCGCCTCTACGTGCGCATCGACCAAGGCCGCTCCTACGCCCTACTGGGCGACTATAACACCGGCGCGGCGAACGAGGTCCGCCAGCTCGGCGACTACAACCGCAGCCTCAACGGCGCTCGCGTCGAACGCCAGACCTCCAAGTTCCGCGGCGGCGTCTGGGCCAGCGACCAGAGCACCACCCAGATCATCCGCGAGATCGCCGCCAACGGCACCTCCGGCCCGTTCAACTTCTCCGCCGGCGACGGTCTCCTCGGCAGCGAAGTCGTCGAGATACTTACCCGCGATCGCAACCAGACGTCCGTCATCCTCTCCCGCCGCACCCTCCGCCGCGACGCCGACTACGACTTCGAGCCCTTCTCCGGCCGCCTCCTGTTGCGTCGGCCCGTCGCCTCGGTCGATTCCAATTTCAACCCCCAGTCCATTCGCATCACCTATGAGGTCGAGAGCGGCGGAGAACCCTTTTGGGTCTACGGCGGCGACGCCCAGTTCAAACCGTTCGAACGCCTTGAGATCGGCGGCTCCTTTGCCCGCGACGAGAATCCGATCAATCCCTACGACCTGCAGAGTTTCAACACCACGTTGAAGCTCGCCGAAGGCACGTTCCTGATCACCGAAGGCGCGCGCAGTGAAACCCTCGCCACCGGTATCGGTCATGCGGGCCGCGCCGAACTCCGCCACAAGTCCGAAAAAACCGAGGCCCGCGTCTTCTACGGCGAGACGGAGGCCGAGTTCGACAACCCGTCCTCCCAGCTCAACGCCGGCCGCTCCGAGGGCGGGGCCAAGGTGACGCGCGAGATCGCCCGGCGCACCCAGTTGATCGGCGAGGCGGTTTACACCGCCGACCAGTCCGGCGTCGGCCAGCGTGAAGGCGCCCGCGTCGATGTCGCCCACACGTTGCCCAACCAAGTCAAGCTCACCGCCGGTGTGCGCGCGAGCGAAGAGACCCGCGTCTCCGCCACGCCGACGCCCACCGTGCCCGGCGAAGCCTCCGTGCGCAGCGCCCGCGTGCGCGTCGACACGCCCGTGCCCTTCCACCCGCAGGCCTCCGTCTTCGGCGAATACGAACAGGATGTCATCGAGGCCGACCAGCGCGTCGTCGCCGCCGGCGGCAACTACCAGGTCAACAACAAGACCCGCCTCTACGCCCGCGAGGAGTTTATCTCCACGCTCGGCGGGCCGTTCGAGCTCAACTCCAGCCAGCAGAACAACCGCACCGTCTTCGGCGTGGAGACCGAGTATCTCGAAGACGCCCACTTCTATAACGAGTATCGCGTGCGCAACGCCATCGACGGCGGCCAGTCCGAGGCCTCCACCGGTTTGCGCAACGGCTGGGACGTGGCCGACGGCCTGCGCTTCAACACCACGTTCGAGCGCGTCACCCCGCTCGACGCCGGCACCGTCACCGGCAACGTCACCAGCACCGAATCCACCGCCGCCACCGTCGGCGCCGACTACACCCGGCCTCGCGATTGGAAGGCCACCGCCCGCCTCGAAGGCCGTTGGGCCGACACCACCGACAACTACCTCAACACCGTCGGCTACGCCCGGAAGTTGAATCCTCAGTGGACTTTCCTCGCCCGCACCATCGTCAACACCCAGCTCAACGAGGCTCCCGCCACCGCCGACCTCTGGCAGGCCCGCGCGCTCACCGGCCTCGCCTGGCGTCAGACCGAGGAGGATGTCTGGAACGCGCTCCTCCGCTACGAATACAAATACGAAGAGGGCTCCATGAACCTCGGCGCAACCGATCTCCAGCGCCAGGTGCACGTGCTCGCCACCAGCGTCAACTACCAGCCTTCGACCCGCTGGATCTTTTCCGGCCACGCCGCCACCAAGCTCGTCTTTGAGAATTACGACGCGTCGCCCGCCGCCACCTATGGCGCTTACCTGCTGGCCGGACGCGCCATCTTTGAGATCAATAAAAAATGGGACGCCGGCCTTAACCTCGCCTGCACTTTCTCCGACTCGCTCGATAACGCCCTCTACGCCGTCGGCCCCGAGGTGGGCTACACGTTCGTCGAAAACGTGCGCGTCGGCCTCGGTTACAACGTCGTCGGTTTCACCGACCGCGACTTCGATGCCGCTGCGACTTCGCGTGGACTCTTCTTGAGCCTTCGCATCAAGTTCGACGAAAACCTGCTGAAGTGGGCCCGCTTCAACCGCCCGGAGGGCAAGCCATGACCACCCCTTTTTCTCACGTGTCCGCACTTTTCCAGGCTCTCGCCCGCCGCTTCATTGGTCACTGGTCATTGGTCATTGGTCATTTCTTCTTCCGCCGCCTCGCGGCCGTGCTCGTCGCCCTGTTTGTCCCCGCGCTGGCCTGGGCCGCGCCGGTGATCAACACCCCGTCCACGAGCTTCACCGCCGCGCAGTCCGGCCGCACGTTCATGACCGTCGGCGGTGTCTGGAACGGCACGACCGAGGTCACCAACACCACCGGCGACACCTTCAGCGTCACCTTCACCAATTCCGGCGATGCCACCGCGTTCGACATCGTGCCGCGGATCGTTCTGCCCACGGGTTTCACCCGCGTGGGCACGATCGGCGCGAGCGCCAGCAGCGGCTCCCCGGTCGTCGGCGGCACGCCCGGGACCACCGGCACCATCGACGTGGATCTCGGTGGCTACGACCTGCCGGCCGGCGGCACGCTCACGCTGACCTTCGGCCTCACGACCGCCACCACGGTGGCCTCCGGCACCTATCAGCTCGCCTACAACCGCGATTACGCCCTCACCGACACCGGCGCCCTCGTCGGCCTCGGGACCGCCACCCAGCAAAACGTCCTCGTCCAAGCCGGCGACACCACGATCAACGTGACGCCGAAACAGCAGCTCAAGGCCGTCGGCGAAAACGCCACCTTCACGATCACCGTGACCAACACCGGCCTCGGCGGGCTGTTCGCCGTCACGCTCGACGACTCCGCGATCTACCCGACCGGCAACAATCTCCAGTTCGTCAGCCTCACCCAGACCGCCCCCGCGCTCGTCGCCACACCATCGAACGGCGGCTCCGTTCTCACGTTGCCCTACCTCGCACCGGGCCAGACGTTCACCGCCGATGTCGTCGCCACCGTCCTGAACTGCGGCTCCATCGCCAACACCGTCACCAGCACCCACCGCGCCGACGCGGTGCCCGTCAGCGACTCCGCGCCCGTCCAGCTAAACCTGCTCCAACCGCTCGTCGCCTACACCCCGTCCGCCGTCGGCCTCGACTACAACGACCCGGTCACCGTCTCCATCCCGGTTAACAACACCGGTCTTGGCGCCGCCTACCTGTTCCAGCTCCAGTCCACCCTCAACACGCTCCCGCTCACCGTTTCCAACGTGGCCGCCGGGTGGTCCTACAACGGCTCCACCGGTTTGTTCACCTACACCGCCAATTCCGGCACCATCGCCAACGGCGGCTCGGCCACGCTCACCTTCGATGTCATCGCCACCGACCCGTGCACCGCCTCGGGTGCCGGCACCGTCAACTACACCGCCAATTACACCAACGGCTGCGGCGACGCTTACACGATTCCCCTCCAGAGCCAGGCTTTCAGCGCACCGGGCAACGCCCCCGTGCTCGGCCTTTCCAAGACGGTCAACGCCTCCCGCATCGCCGTCAACGAGAGCGGCAGCTACACGCTCACCCTTTCCGCGACCAACCTCGCCAACATCGGCACCGCCAGCGTCACCGTCACCGACGTCCTCCCGGCCCAGGTCACCTGGCTCGCCAACACCGCAGCGTTCGGCACGCCCACCTACACGCCCGCCACCCGCACCGTCACCTGGGTCGTGCCGGTCGCCGATCTCACGGTGGCGCGCACGCTCACGATCGACTTCGCCGTGACCAACGACCCGTGCAACGCCGGCCAGCAACCGAACAACACCGCCACCACCACCTCGGTCACCACCACCCGCGGCTGCGTCCTCAACGCCACCGCCAACGTCTCGTTCCTCATCACCAACAACCCCGGTCTCGTCGCCAGCCAGTATTTCAACGTCACCGGCTCGCCCACCGGCGGTGTTTACGAGACCGGCGACGCCGACGCGGGCACCCTCGGCGTGCGCGACACAGGTGAGGGCGAGTTTATCCCGTTTGAGGCCGGCTACAGCTTCGGCGCCGCCTACCCCGGCACCTGGGCCGGCTCGACCTACACCGACCAGTTTGGCGGCGTTACCCAGACGGTGCTCGCGTCCGGCTCGCTCACCGTCACCGGCACGTTTGGCACCGTCGCCGTGCCGGCCGGCTCCATCACCACGCTCGCCCCGGGCTTCCGCATCGACCTCGGCTTCCTCGCTGATCCGGCCTTTTTTAACGACCCCGACGTCGCCAACCGCACCGTTACGTTCAACTACCGCGCCACCGCCCCCGACGCCGCGCTCGTCGGCATCTCCCGCGCCGTCACCCAGCTCACCGACTTCGTCCTCGCCGGCGGCGGTGCCGGTGCGGGCATCTGTTTTACCGGCGCGCAAAACCGTTTCACCCAGGGCGCTTTCTACAGCATCGGCCGCGCTCAGGCGCGGGTCGGTCTCGCGCTGCCGTCAGTCCTCGAGGTCTGCAAGGACGAGTTGCTCACCCTCACGGTATCCAATGCCAACGCCAAGCAGGCCCGCAACCTCCTGGTCACCCTGCTCAACTCCGGCACCGACTACACCTTGGACACCGGCTACACCCCGGTTTACGGCGGCGCGTTCACCGCCGGCAACATCACCTACACCGCCAACGGCGGCGTGAATCCAACGTTCCAATACACCGGTAATCCCCTCGCGGCCGACGGCACCATCCAGCTCCGCGTGCGTCGCAAGTCCAACGGCACCACCACCGCCACCGCGCTCACCGCCCGGGTCGATTACGACTCATGGCAGACCGCCGCCGCCGCCGGTCGCGTTTATAGCAGCACCGGTTCCTACACACCGTCGGCCGTCCGCAAGGCCAACCTCGCCGTCACCGTCTCGCCCGGCACCATCACCGTCACCGGGACGACCGTCAGCTACATCACCTACGTCAGCAACACCGACGCCGGCAAGGCTTACGCCTCCGTCCTCACCAACACCCTTCCGGTCGGTATCACGGTTAACGCCGCGCTCACCAACGCCGCCAACCCGGGCTACACCGTCGCCACCTCCCCCGGCACCGGCGGACGCCAGACGCTTACCTGGAACCTCGGCGACATCGCCTCCGGCGCGACCATCCCGATCACGCTCGTTGCCGATGTCGGCGTCATTCCCGGCTGCGCCATCATCCTCAACTCCTCGCTCGACGTGATCACGGCGAGCTGGGGCTGCGACGGCTCGCCCTTCTCGACTCTCACGCGCGCCTCGCCCACTTACTCGTTCCCGGCCGGCAAGATGCAGGTCGTCCATGATTCCACGCAGACGGTCGCCCGCCTCTGCGACCTCGGCCGCATTGTTATCGTCGTCAAAAACACCGGTCCCACCAACATCCAGGGCGTCATCGTCAGCGACGTCGTCCCGCCCTCCGCCGGCTTTTCGATCTCCGGCACCGTGCAATACCGCGTCAACGGCGGTTCTCTTCAAAACACGCTTTCCGCCCCCACCGGCGACGGCAGCTCGGGCAACCCCTACGTGTGGACGTCCACGCAGATCCCCGAACTCGCGAGCCTGGTCCCGGTCGGCACTTCCGGCACCAACCAGGTTAACATCGAGTTCGGCCTCGCCGCCACCGAGACCCTCGCCGGCCAGAACCCCGTGCTCTCCGCTTCGGCCACCGCCACCATCTCCTGCGGCAGCGCCGTAACTTCCCCCGCGCAGCCCTTCACCATTCCGGTCGAGCGCCCCTCGATCACGGTCGTGAAGACGGGCCGCAACATCACCGCCAACCCCGCCGCTGCTTTCGCCGGCACCGTTTACGGCGGCTTCCAAGACGACGTCGAATGGAGGATCGTCATCACCAACAACGGCACGGCCACCGCCGCCAACGTGCGCCTCTCCGACCAACTGTCCGGCTCCGGCGGCGCCGCCGTGATCAACGGTCCCGGTCTCGCCGCCAACACGCCGTTCACCCCCGGCCAGATCATCGCCCTCCCCGACCTCGCGGCCAGCGCCTCCGCCACCTACACGATTTCCGAGACGCTGGGGAACACGTGCCTTACCTCCAGCCGCACCGCCGACGTCACCTGGGGCTGCACCAACAATGGCGCCGCCGCCCGCTCCAACGTGAGCACGCCGGGCACGCCCACCAGCTCAGCTACCATTGCGATGAACCCGGTCATCGTCGCCGGAGCCGAGCTCACCCAGTCCATCACGCCGCTCGCCGGCGGCCGCGCCCGCGTCACCGTCTCGTTCCTCAACAACGGCGGCACCGCCTACGCCCCGGCGATCACCGCCACGATTCCGGCCAACGCGACCCTCGACACCACCGGCTCCGTCACGTTCACCAGCGGTAACGCCTCCATCACCGGCGTCGCCACCACCGGCACCGGAACTTCGCCGATCTTCACCTTTACCGGTCCCGGCGCGCCGCTGCTCGTGCGCTTCGGTGAGACGGTCACCGTGAGTTATTATGTGCGTCCGACGGTCTTCGACACGACCAACGCCACGACCTTCCCCAATCTCGCCTCGGCCGAGAGCACCGGTAACTCCCTCGATCCCGCCGCGCCCGCCACCGCCGACGTCACCGCCCGGCTTGACTACACCACCAGTTGCGGCGGAGCCCAGTCCTCGACCAATAACACGAGTTACGATCCGCGCACGCCCGACCTCGACATCAACGTCTCGTATCCCGGCGACGTTCTCCTCACCGATACGTCCCCGGCCAACTACGTCTTCACGATCACCAACAACGGCGATGCCGGCTCCGTCGCCGACTTCATCACCCTCGATCTCCCCGGCCTCGGCACCGGTTGGACGATCAACTCCATCACCCTCACCACCGCCGGCACCGGCGGCACCGCCGGCGTTACCATCGCGCCCGGCGGAGCGTTCACGCCCGCCCAAGTCGGCACGCTCGCCGCAGGCACCAGCGCCGTCGTAACCGTCAATGCCCAATACAGTGGCACCCCCGGCCCGCTCACCCTGGTGCTCCGTGCCGCCGGCGAGGCGCGCACCGAAGACGGCGTTGCCCTCGTGGTTCCCGCCGACTACTCCCTGGACCGCGGCGGTCGCCGTGTCGTTGGCGTGATCCTCAGCAAGACTATCCAAGCCACCAGCGAGACCGGCACCACCACCGCCAGCGCGAGCGCCGCCAACGTCCTCATCGGTGAAGAAGCCACCTTCCGCGTCAGCGCCACGTTCTTCGGCACCGAGGCCGACATCACCAACCTCATCATCCGCGACACGCCCGCGAACGTCTCCGCCTCGCCCACCGGCCTCGCCTACGTCTCCCACACGCTCACCGGTGCCAACGAGATCACGCCCGATTCCGTCACTGTCGGCGGAGTCGCGCCCGCCCCCGTGGTCGCTCCGGCCTCTTCCGCCGCCAGCCGGATCCAGTTTAACCGCGCCACGCTCGCCGTCGCCGACGTCAACGCCGGCACCAATACCTTCGAGGCCGATGTCGTCGTGCGCACCCTCAACATCGCCGGCAATACCGACAACGCCACGCTCACCAATAATCTCGGCGTCAGCTTCACCTACCTCGGGCAGACGTTCCGCTCCAACAACGCCAACGACGCCCTCTCCGGCACCACCACCAGCGCCGGCCTCCATAAACAGGCCACGCTCTCCGTCCGCCGCCCCGCGCCCGCCATCGCCAAGTCCGTTCGCAACGTCACGCGCTCCGGTTCCTTCGCCGCCTCCGCTCCCGGCCAGGCCGGCGACGTCGTCGAATACCGGATCGTCGTTACCAATCCGATCGGCACCGAGCGCCCGCTCTACGACCTGACCGTCACCGACATCCTCCCCGCCAAGGTCAACCTCTCCGCCGCCAACGTCGGTGCCGACACCGATGGCACGTTGACCACCATCGAGGTCGCCAACACCGCCGGAACCACCGGCCTGGGCGCGACGCTCGTCTTCGATCAGGTCAACACCCCGCTGGTGACCGCCGGCTCCAACTTCACGCGCCTCGACCCCGGTCAGACGATTACGTTGCTCTACCGCGGCACGCTCGACGGCGCCGTCACCCCCACCGAGGTGTTGAGCAACACCGCCAGCGTGCGCGGCTACAGCCTCCCGCTTCCCAGCGGCAACCAAAGCGCCTTCGTCGGCACCGAAAACACCGCCACCGGGCCTACCCGCTACAACGTCGTCGCCACCGCCGCCAACGTCTCGGTGGACAACATCACCCAGACCAAATCCCTCGCCGCCACCTCCGACTCCGCCTCCTCGGGCAACAACGTCCTGATCGGCGAACAGCTCCGCTACCGCCTCACCGTCGAGCTCCCGCAGGGCACCATCACCGATCTCGTGGTCCGCGACAGTTTGCCCGCCGGCCTTTCCCTCGTCTCCACGCCCGTCGTGACCATTGGCAGCGCCATTTCTTCGGCCGCCCAGCCGACCATCACCCCGGCGGTTCCCGCCAACGGCACCGGCACCCCGCTTCAGGTCCAGTGGGAATTCGGCGGCCGCACGGTCGGCCCTGATACGTTGGCCAACCGCACCATCACCATCGACTACGTCGCCCAGGTGCGAAACGTCGCGGCCAACGCCGCCGGCACTACGATTCTGAATTCCGCCAGCTTCTCCTTCAACGGCACCGGCGGCGTGTTCACCGCCATCACCGGCGTTACGGTCACCGTCCAGGCCCCCGCCGTCACCGTCACCCGCGGCGCGCGTAACTTCACTCGCAACCCCGCCGGCTCGTTTGTCACCAGCGTCGCCAGCAACGCCACCGATTCTCCGGACGCCGGCGACATCATCGAGTATCAGGTCACCTTCACCAATGACAACGCGACCAACACGTCCGGCGCGTTCGATTTCGCCCTCGCCGACACGCTGCCGACCGGGCTGACGTTTGTCCCCGGCTCGACCAGCGTCACCTCCAGTTCGGGTCTCACCGGCACCCTCGGCGCCCCGGATGTCTCCGGCCAGGTTCTCACTTGGGGCCGCACGCAAGGCACTCCCGTCAACCTCGACCTCGCCAAAAACGGCAGCGTCACCTTCACCTACCGCGCCACCGTCGCTGATACCGGCCGCCCCGTTCAACTCTACACCAACGCCCTCGTCGTTGACTGGACGTCCCTCAACGGCGACCCGCTCGTCAACCCCGACCTCGGCACCGCCCTCGACACGCCCGGCAACGCTCTCGGCGAACGCATCGGCACCATCGCCGGCTCACCCAACACGTTCCGCTCCGCGCTCAACGTCCCGATCACGTCGCGCAACTCCACCACCGTCACCAAGGCCAAGTCCGGCGACACCCTTCCGCGCACCGCCGCCGATGCCCTCGGCGCCTCGCCTTCCGGTTTCCGCGTCGGCGACCTCGTCACCTACACCGTGACGATCCCGGTCCAGGAGGGCACGCTCGCCGCCTTCACCGTGCGCGACACGTTGCCCACCGGCATGGCTTTTGTGGCCACCACCTCGATCACGCCCGCGAGCAATGCCGGTGCGCCGACGCCCACCGAGCCGTTCAATTACACCACGCCCGCTGGCGGCGACACGCCCACTGCAGGCGCCACCGGCGCGCTCACGTGGAATTTCGGCACTTTGGTGAACGCCGGCGACAACGCCGCCAATGACACGCTCACCGTCGTTTACACCGCGCGCGCCGTGGCCACCGCCGCTCCCACCGGCATCGCCGCCAACACGGCGGATCAGACGCTGAACAACACCGCGACGGCCCGCTACACGTTGGCCGACACCACCACGCACACCACCAGCGCGTCCGCCGCCGCCATCGCCGCCCGCCAGCCCATCCTCACCCTCGCCAAAGCGGTCACCAGCCCCGCCGCGCAGACGATCAACGGCGTCGCCAACCTCTTCCTCCGCCGCCCCGGTGACACCGCGTCCTTCCGGCTCACCGTCTCCAACACCGGCACCGCCCCCGCCTACAACATCCGCCTCACCGATACGTTGCCCGCCGGCATGCGCGTCACCGCGCCCGTGCTCACCGCCGCCACCCGCAACGGCGTCGATGTCCTCGCCACCCAGACCACCCCGACGTGGGACAACACCACCGGCCTGTTCGTCTTTAACCTCGCCGACACCGAGCTCCTCCTGCCCGGCCAGACGCTTGTCCTCACTTACACGGTCACCATTGACAGCGACAACGCCTTGAAGGGCACCACGCTCACCAACAGCGCCACGATCAACCAATTCTTCTCCCTGCCCTCCGGCCACCCCGAGGCCGCCTCCCGCCGCACCTACGCCGCCGTCGGCCCGCAGACGCGCTCCATCATCGTCGGCCTGCGCATCGACGGTTCCGTCTATCACGACGTCGAGCCCAACAACGCCAAGGACGTCGGCGAGGAATGGTCCGGCGCGACCAAGCCCACCGTCTTCGCCAACCTCATCGCGCCCAACAACACCGTGGTCCGCACCGTCACCGTCGCCCCGGGCACCGGTGTCTTCGCCTTCGATTACCTCCCGCCCGGCAGCTACACGATCGTCGTCACCAGCTCCGCCGTCGCCACCACCGCGTCGCGTCCCGCCAACTGGCTCTTCCAATCGCCCACCACCGGCTCTCTCGCCCAAGTTCTCAGCAGCGGCACCGGCGATCTCACCGCCCAGGATCTCGGCCTGAACCAGGGCTCCTTGGCCACCCCGCTCATCGCCAAGGCCAAGTCCGGTGACACGTTGCCCACCACCGCCCCGGCCGCCGGGTTCCGCATCGGCGACCTCGTCACCTACACCGTCGATATCAGCCCGCAGGAAGGCGTGCTGACCGGCTTCGCCGTGACCGACACACTCCCCGCCGGTCTCGCGTTTAACGACACGGTTTCCATCGCCGCGCTCGCGCCCACCGCCGCCCGCTACACCTTCACCACGCCTTCCGGCGGCAACACCCCCGCCGGCAACGCCACCGGCGCGATCACCTGGACGTTCACTGGCAACTTCACGAACGCCATCTCCGGCCCCGTTACCAACGCCACGCCGTCCGCCATCGCGCCCGCCAACACCCTGCGCATCACCTACCGCGCCCGCGTGATCAACACCGGCACCGGTAACATCGCCACCCCCGCCGTCTCGCCCGCCTCCACCAGCACCGCCGGTTTGGTCAACTCCGCCAACCTCTCCTACGCCAAGCCCGCCCCCGACGCGGGCACCAAGACCGCCGGCCCCGCCACGGCCACGATCGCCGTTGAACAGCCGCGCCTGACCATCGCCAAGACTCGCACTTCGCCCACGCCCCTCGACCGCGTCGTCCCCGGCGGCACCGCCAATTACCGGATGACCGTCACCAACGACGGCACCGCCCCGGCCTACAACACGCTGATCACCGACACCCTCCCGTCCGGCATGCGCGGCTCTGCCCCGTCCGCCCTCACCGCCACCCTCAACGGCAGCGCCGCCACCCTTACGCCCGTCTGGACCTCCGCCGCCGGCACCTACGTCTTCACGTTGAGCGACGCCCAGCTCATCCAGCCCGGCCAGTCCCTCGTCATCGACTACACGGCCACCGTTGACTCCGCCGCCACTCGCGGCGCCACCCTCACCAACACCGCCGCCATCACCGAGTATTACTCGAAGGCGTCCTCCGACACCGCGCATCGCCGCCAATACACGCCCGGGCTCACCGCCACTGCGGATGTCGTCGTCGGCATAGCCATCTCCGGCTTCGTTTACAGCGACCTCCAGCCCAACAACACCCGCGACGGTCTTGAAGATTGGTCCGGTGTCACCAAGCCCACTGTTTTCGTCAATCTCCTGGATAACGGCGGCGCGGTCTACGGCTCCGTCGCCGTCGGCCCCGGCACCGGCGCGTTTAGCTTCACCAACCTCCCCGCCGGCACCTACAGCCTCGTCGCCACCGACTCCGCCGTTAACACGGTCGCCGTCCGCCCGCTCAACTGGCCGTTCCAAGCCCCCTCAGCCGGCACGCGCACCGCGCTTATCCTGACCAACGCCGATCTCACCGCGCAGAACTTCGGCTTCCACCAGGGCTCGCTTGCCGCGCCTGTCATCACCAAGAGCAAGTCCGGTGACACCCTGCCGCTCGGCACCCCCGCCACCGGCTTCCGCATCGGCGATCTCGTCACCTACACCGTCGATATCCAACCGCAGGAGGGCGCGCTGACGGCCTTCCAGGTGACCGACACCCTCCCCGCCGGCCTCGCCTTCGTCAGCACCACCTCCATCGCGCAGGTCGCCGGCACACCGCGCTTCACCTACACCACGCCTGCGGGTGTGAACACGCCCGCCGCCGCCGCCACCGGCGCGATCACGTGGAACTTCGGTGCCTTCACCAACGACGCCATCGGCATGGCCAACAACACCCTGCGCATCACCTACACCGCGCGCATCGTCAACACCGGCGGCATCGCCACGCCCGCCGCCTCGCCCGCCACCACCACCGCCACGCGCGACAACTCCGCCGGAGTCGCCTACACCAAGCCCGCCCCCGATGGCGGCGCCAAATCCGCCGGCCCGGTCGTCGCCTCGGTCACCGTCGAGCAGCCGCGCCTGATCATCGCCAAGTCCCGCCTGCTGCCCGCCGCCGACAACATCGTGCTGCCGAGCGGCACCGCGCAGTTCCGCCTCACCGTCACCAACAACGGCACCGGCCCGGCCTACAACACGGTCGTCACCGACACGCTCCCCGCCGGCCTGCGCACCGCCACCCCGGTCCTGAACACCGCCACTCTCAATGGCGTCAACGTGCTCTCCGGCGTCACCCCCGCCTACAACGCCACCACCGGCGACTGGACCGTCTCCCTCACCGACGCGCAGATCCTCCTGCCGGGCAGCCAGACGCTTGTCCTTGATTATACCGTGACCGTGGACGCCGATGCCACCAAGGGCTCCGCTCTCACCAACTCCGCCCTCGTCTCCAGCTACGCCTCCAAGGCCTCCGCCGACGCCACCGAGCGCCGCGTCTATCCCGCCACCTCGCCGTCCACCCAGTCGTTGATCGTGGGCATGCAGATCGCCGGCTCGGTTTACCACCAGCTCATCCCCAACGGCGTCAAGGACGTCGGCACCGAGGACTGGACCAGCGGCACGCCCGTCTTCGTCAACCTCGTGACCAACTCCGCCATCAACTACGGCGGCTTCACCCTCGCGGCCAATCAGGTCCTCCGCTCCATCGCCGTCCCCGTCGGCACCGGTGACTTCACCTTCAGCAACGTTCCCACCGGCACGTTCCGTATCATCGTTACGAATACCGCGCTCGCCGCCGTCGCCGTCGTGCCTTCGACGTGGACGTTTGACACGCCTTCCTCCGGCACGATCACGCCCCTCGCCGTGACCAATGCCGACATCACCGGCCAAAACCTCGGCCTCTACCAAGGCCGCATCGTCTCCGGCCGCGTTTACAACGACGCCGCTCCGTTCGGCAGCCGCGAGAGCGAGACCTGGGCCGGCGGCACACCCGTCGTCGTTAACCTGGTCAACATCTACGGCCCGCCCGTCGTTTACGCCTCGCAAGCCGTCCCCGCCGGCGCCGGCACCTATAGCTTCACCAACGTCCCCCCCGGCAGCTACCGCCTCGTCGTCGCCCGCAGCGGCCAGTCGAGCGCCACCTCCGCCAGCGTCCCCGCCACCTGGGTGTTTGTGACACCCTCCACGGGCACGCGCGACAATCTCACGCTCACCACGACCGACATCACCTCGCAGGACTTCGGCCTCACCCCCGGCCGCACCGTCAGCGGCTTCGTCTATAACGATACCACGCCGAACAGCGTGAAGGACGGCTTCGAGGACTGGCTCACCGGCACGCCCGTCGTGGTCAACCTCGTCAACCTCTCCAACGGCACCGTCTTCGCCACCGCCAACGTCGGCCCCGGCACCGGCGCCTACTCCTTCAGCGACGTGCCGCCCGGCAACTTCCGCATCATCATCACCAACGCCGCCGGCTCCACCGCCGTCGCCGGGCCCGCCTCCTGGCTCTTCCGCGCGCCCGCCACCGGTGCGACTTCCATCACCATCGCCGGCGCCGATTTCACCAACCAAAACTTCGGCCTCTTCCGCGGACGCACCGCGCGGGGCGTCGTTTACCGCGACACCGGCACCGGCGGCGGCACGCCCAACGACGGCACTCGCAATGGCACCGAGCCCGGCATCGGCGGCGTCACCGTGCGCCTCCTCTCCGGCTCCGCCACCGTCCTCGACACCGCCTTCACCGACGGCGCGGGCAACTTCACGCTCCGCATCCCCGCCGAGACCGCCAATGGCGCGACCCTCATCGTCGAGGAGGTTAACCCCGCCGCGCATCTCTCCACCGGTGGCCAGGCCGGCTCGGCCGGCGGCGCTTACGTCCGCGCCACCGACCGCATCACCTTCACGTTCCCCGATGACGACGTGACCGGGCTCGCGTTCGGCGACGTGCCCGCCAACGCCTTCCTCACCGACGGCGCGCAGACGATCCTCCCCGGCGCCACCGCGTTCTACCGCCACACCTACGTCGCCGGCACCGGCGGCACGGTCACCTTCACGGCCGCCGCCACGCTCAACCCCGCCGTGCCCTGGACCCGCGTCCTCTTCCGTGACCTCAACGCCAACGGCCAGGTCGACGCCGGCGAACCGGTCATCGACGGCGTCCCCCTCACGGTCACCGCCGGTCAGGAAATCGCGCTCCTCCTCAAAGACAGTTCGCCCTCCAACGCTCCCAACGGTGCCACCAGCCTCACGGTGATCACCGCCGCGTTTGTCTACACCAACGCGAGCCCGTCCCTCGCCGCCTCACTCTCGCGCCAGGACCTTACAACCATCGGCACCGCCAGCGCCGCCGGCCTCCAACTCGTGAAAGCCGTGGATAAGACCATCGCCGCCCCTGGCGAAGTCATCACCTACACGGTCACCTACACGAACGCCGGAGCGGAGAACCTCAGTGACCTCTTCATCGACGACCGCACGCCCGCCTACACCGTGTTTGTATCGGCCAGCGCCGGGGCGTTCCCCACCGCCCTCACGGCCGTCAACATCACCGCACCCGCCGTTAACGCCGCCGGCACCCTGCGGTGGACCTTTACCGGCACGCTCGCCCCCGGAGGCACCGGCACCGTCACCTTCCAAGTCAAAGTCGAGTAACCGATGCCAAGTTCCAAAGCCTGATACCCATCCCATGGGTTTCAGGTCCAAGCCTAATTTGTCACTTAATAGGTGACAAACCGGCTTGGCTGGTTCGGTCGCTTGAGATTACTTTACCACTATGATTCGGTTCATCTTTCTCGGTATTTCTTTGGCTTCGCTTGCTCATGCGGGGCTGGTCTTCGAGCAGACGCGGGTGACCCTCGAACTCGCTAAGCCGGTCGAACGCCTCGATGCCGAGTTTCCCTTCAAAAACACCGGCACCGCCGTCGTCACCGTCACCAACATCACCGCCAGCTGCGGCTGCACCGTGCCCGCCTTGGAGAAAAAAAACTATGCCGCCGACGAAAAAGGCGTGCTCAAAGTCCGCTTCGATATCGGCGATCGCCAAGGCCCGCAGAACCGCACCATCACCGTCTTCACCGATGACGGCGCGTCGCACACGCTCAGCCTCATCGTCAACCTGCCGATGCGCTCCCTGATCGTTCCACGCCTGCTCCTTTACCGCGCCTCGGACACCGGCGACAAGACCGCGACGGTCACCTATTACCACGATTTCCCCGTCGAGATCACCGCGCTTACCTCCTCCGACCCCGCGTTCACGGTCACGTCGGCCGTCGAAAAAGAGGGTGCCGTCTTCAAGCTCACCGCCCGCCTGGTGAATCCCGCCGCGACCCAGCCAGCGCGCTCCACTGTGCTGGTTCGCAGCCGTGGCGCCTCCGGGTTGGTGAGTCTCGACACGTATTACCTGCGTTACGAACCGGCCGCGCCCGCGCCCTGACCCGTGATTCGTCGCACGTTGCTCCTCCTGTTGCTCCCGCTGTTGCCCGCCGGGCTGACCGGCTGGCTCCACCCGCGCCAGCCCGATTGGAAACAGGCGCTTAATCCCGTCCCGGTCGTATCCATCGCGCGGTTACGTGCTTCGCCGGCCGCGCCCACCCTTTGGATCGATGCCCGCGAGCCGGCCCTTTACGCGCGCGGTCATCTTCCCGGAGCCCTCAACCTTTCCGAGACCAACTGGGAAGCCAACCTCCCGGCGGTGATCGACGCCTGGACTCCCCGGCACCGCGTGGCCGTCTATTGCGACGGTGGCGGGTGCGAGGCCAGCCATGCCGTCGCCCGCCGCCTCCGTCGGGAACTCGCGCTCACGCAAATCGTCATTTTGGGCGAAGGCTGGCAGGCGCTCGCCCCCGCAGTCACCCCGCCGCGATGAAGACCGCCGGAATCTGGTTTCTCCGGCTCCTGCTCGCCGCCGTGCTCGGCTACGCCGGCGCGGCGAAGCTTGGCGACCCAGCGGCGTTTGCGACCTCCATCGAGCACTTCCGTCTCGTTCCGCCCGTCGGGGCGGCGCTCCTCGCAGTCTATCTGCCGTGGCTCGAACTGGTGCTCGCGGGGGGCCTCTTGCTGGAACGCGGGAAGCGGCCCGCCGCGTTGTTGAGCGGTCTGTTGTTCGCCGCCTTCACCCTTGTGCTTGCGTCGGCGTGGGCGCGCGGGCTCGACGTCGAATGTGGCTGCTTCGGTCGTGATACCACGACGTCCGTGTATGTCGCCTTGGCGAGAAACCTGGTCCTGATCGCCGCCGCCGCCGTGGTGGCCCGCCGGGCTTGATGTTACCGTTCCGACGTGGGAGCGAGCTTGCTCGCGAGGATCGGTTTTCGCGAGCAAGCTCG
>JANODO010000100.1:0-58222 GCA_031412735.1 Rariglobus sp.
CACGCGAAGGCTTTCTGCACCGTTTCGTTCAGCTCACCCAAACTGCTGCTGGCCTCCAGTGCTTCGAGCGTGTCGTCAGGAATTTGGGCCAGATGGGTCCCGCGGAATCGCAGACGCAACGCGGCGCACGCGCGTAACACCGGCTCGGCGTTGTCTCGATCAAAGGCCACCACGCCTTCGCTGAAAAACTCCTGGTCGAACAACGAAAACAACCGGTCGCAATCGTCGCGCTGAGAAGCGAGCAGGTCCTCGCTCCACACCGAGGCGAGTTCTGCATCGGCGTCGCTCAACGCGAGCGGCACAGCCAGGTTGACGCGCAACTCGTCGGCCACCGACTTGATCAAGTCGAGCAACGGGGCAACCGCCGGAATACTGAGCCTGACTTCAACTCGTTTCATCGGGCTCGAGCGTGGCGGAGAGGTGCCACTGTTGGAGTGAAAACACGTAGGCCTCGGCGCTTTCGCGCAAACCGACCCACACGACTGAACGCCCGATTTCATGGGCCTCCAGCATGTGTTTGGTCGCGGTGGTCTCGTCGAAGCCAAACAGCTTGCGGAGCACCATCACGGCGTAGGACATCCGCGTGACCGCGTCGTTGAGGAACACGACACGCCACCTGCGCGGCGACGCGGTCTCGACGAGGTCGTGAACGGACGGAACGGATTGGGTGCGTTGAGCGGCGATGGTCATACCTGGGCAAAGGCGTCGCGAACGACGGCCGCGATGTGGTCAGCCGCCTCGGCGACGGGAACTTTAATGACGTCCTTCTTCGCGCGCCACTTGAGCTCGATAATGCCAGCCAGCAGGCCTTTGCCACCGATGGTAATGCGCAGCGGAATACCAATCAGGTCGGCATCCTTAAACTTAACTCCGGGCCGCTCCTCGCGATCATCAATGATGACATCAGCGCCCGCTTGCTCGGCGACTGCGGCGAGCTTCTTGGCCAGCTCGGCTGGCTCGGCCACGGAAGGATCGAGCAGCGTGATGATGACTTGGAAGGGAGCGACCGCCCACGGCCAGATGATGCCGTCGTTGTCGTGGCTTTGCTCGATGATGGCCTGCAATGTGCGACTGATACCGATTCCATAGCAGCCCATGACCATCGGGTGATTCTGCTTGGCGTCGTCGGTGTAAACCGCACCGAACTTCTCGGAGTATTTCGTCCCGAGTTTAAAAATGTGACCGACCTCGATGCCGCGTTTCACCTGAAGCGGCTGGCCGTTTTTCGGATCCGGCTCACCCGGACGCACGCGGCGGAAATCCCCGAATTTCGTGATCGCGAGATCGCGGGTCACGTTGACGTTGCGCACGTGGAAACCGTCTTTGTTGGCACCGGTCGTGCCGTTGCCAATCAGACGGATCGCGTGGTCCGCGAACACGCCGGCCAGCGCCGCCGGGTCTTTGATGGAGCCTTTGACCGCGCCGAGGCTGCCGGGCTTCGCACCGAGCACCGGCTCGATCTCTTCGACCGTGGCGGCGCGCGTGAGCGTGAAGCCGAGCGAGCCGAGCTTGGCTTCTTCAAGTTCGTCGTTGCCTCGAAGGATGACAAGGAACGGCCTCCCGTCGCCGATGTAGACGAGGGTCTTAAATTGTTCGCCCGCCTTCACGCCATAGGGCGCGGCTTCGAGCGCGGCGATCGTCACCACGCCGGGCGTGGCAAACTCTTCAAGGGCTCCGGCGGGTGCCGCGTCGGCGAGATCGGCCGGCACGAGGGCGCTGGTGGCTTTCTCGCGATTGGCGGCGTAACCGCTCGCCTCGTTGTAGATCACGTCGTCGTCGCCGATTTCGGCGGGGACCATGAACTCGTGGGAGAAGCTTCCACCCATCACGCCGGTGTCGGCTTCGACCGCGATGGCCGTCACGCCGATGCGTTTGAAGAAACGCGCGTAAGCATCCTTCATGGCGAAGTAGCTTTTCACCGCACCCTCGTCGTTGGCGTCGAAGGAATACGCGTCCATCATGACGAACTCACGGGCGCGCATGAGACCGAAGCGCGGGCGAATCTCGTTACGGAACTTGGTGGCGATCTGGTAGAAATTTTTGGGAAGATCGCGGTAGCTGGTGATCTCGTTTTTCACGAGCGGCGTGATGATTTCCTCGTGGGTCGGCCCGAGGACAAACTCGGGTTCGCGGGAGCGGCCTTTGTTGGCGCCGGCGTTGTCGGCGCGGAACATGATCTCGCGGGCGGCGGCCCAACGCGGCCCCTGTTCCCAATTATCCACGGGGTGGAGGTGCGGCATCCATAGCTCGATCGCGTCGGAGACTTCGAGTTCTTCGCGGCAGATCTGCGAGATTTTCTGCATCACTCGGAGGCCGAGCGGCATGTAGGTATAAAGGCCACCGCCGAGCTTGCGCACGAGGCCGGCGCGCATGAGCAACTTATGGGAGGCGATCTCGGCGTCGGCGGGGCTGTCGCGGAGTGTGGAAATGTAGAACTTCGACCAAGTCTTCATGAAGCCCGCCAACGAAGCACCCGACCCGGCGCGGCGCAAATGTTATTCCGCAGGTTCCGACCGGGTAAGGCGTTCTCCTTGCTTTGCCCCGGCCGGCGCGTTCACTGCGCGCATGTCCAGTCCCCTCAACCGCAAGCCCTGGCCCATGAAGTGGGTGGTCATCGCGATCATCGCGTGCCTCATCCCCTACACGTGGATTACGGTAAAATACCGCAAGCCAAACCCGGCCTACCAGCCCTACGAGGACTCGAAAAACCGCGCCAACGTGATGCGGCTCTTGGAGGCAGGCTATAAGCGGATCAACGTGACCGTCGAGCGTCCCGCCGACCCGCAAAAACTTGCGACAATCACGGACGCGCCCGCCAACATCACAGCGGTGCCCGGCGGCTTGCCCGAGGGCTTGGCCTCAACCCTCGTGGAAACACCCGAAATGCCGGTCTCTTTCAGCAACGTGACCGCCCCGCGCGAGCACACTGCGCTGCTCCCCTACCCGATTTTATTTACCTGCACACGGGACGACCAAAAACATCAGCTCGGCGGCGCTCAGGTTTTTTTCCGCGGCGAGACCGTGGCGATCGTGCCGCAGTTTGAGCCGTTGGAAGGCGAGCTCACCGCTCGCTCGAAAGACACGCCCGTCATGATCACGCTGCCCGGCGGCGCCTTCAAAACGGGCCGTTACACCGTGGTGCTCGCCGGCAGCGCGGAGTCCAAGCAATGGACCTTCGACGTGAAATAGGTGCGGAATGAAACACTGGTTCAACGAAGCGTTTTATCGCCGCACGGCCGCGCAACTCGCCGGGCTGCACCCGCGCTTCGATAGCGAACACTTCCTATCCCAAACGTTGAAGGGCATCGCCGACCGGGAGCTCATGGCGCGGCTTTATCGCACCGCCGAGGTCTTTGATGAAGCCCTGCCCGTCCCCTTCGCCGAACAAATCGCGGTGCTGCACGCGTATGCTCCGTTGATCGGCCATAACTTCGCCGGCATCTGGCCCTGCGCCCACGTCGCCGCCCAAGGCCTCGGCCAAGCGGACCTCGCGTTGCCGGCGTTGCGCGACCTCACGCGCTACGGCTCGGCGGAGTTTGCCATTCGCGCTTTTCTTATCCGCGACCTGCCGGGAACGCTTGCCGTGATGAAAACCTGGGCCAGCGCGGACGACGAACATGTGCGCCGCCTCGCCAGCGAGGGGTCGCGCCCGCGGCTGCCTTGGGGCGAGCGGCTGCAAGCTCTCGTCGCCGATCCTTCGCCAACATTGCCGCTCCTCGAAACGCTTCGCGCTGATCCCAGTCTCTACGTGCGGAAGTCGGTCGCCAACCACCTCAACGACATCGCCAAAGACCATCCCGAAGTGGTGCTGGATTTGGTCACCGCATGGGATCGCACCGTGCCGGCGACGGCGTGGATTGTGCGCCACGGTTTACGCACGCTCATCAAGCGCGGCCACCCGCGGGCGCTCGCGTTGTTCGGCGCCGGGGCGGCACCCAAGCTGGAAGCGACCCTTTTGGCGAAACCCACGCGTATCCGATTAGGTGAGACGCTGCAGCTTGTCGCCACGTTGCTCTCCACTTCGGACCGGCGACAACCGCTGATTGTTGATTACGTGGTTCACTACGCACGGGCCGGCGGTCGGTCGGCTACCAAGGTTTTTAAGTGGAAGCAGCTCGATCTTGCTGCGGGAGAGAGCGTCAGGTTGGCGAAGCGACAGGTGATTCGTGATTTCACGACACGTCGTCATCACGCCGGACGTCACCAAGTCGAACTCCAGATCAACGGCCGGCGGATCGCGGAAACGGCGTTTACGCTGGTGGGCTAAAAGTAGACGCGGCATCTTGCCGCGTTTCGGTTATCCAGCCCCAGAAAACGCGGCAAGATGCCGCGTCTACTTTGCTCAACCCAACAACTCCTCGGCGTGCGCCAGCGCGCTCTTGGCGGTGCGGTCGCCGAGCATGCGCGCCAGTTCACTCACCCGGGCTTTGCGGTTGGCCTGAATCGGCGAAATGGTCACGACGGCCCGGTCTTTGGACTGATCTTTTTCCACCACGAGGTGGCTGTCTCCTTGCGCCGCGACCTGGGGAAGATGCGTGATGCAGAGCACCTGATGACCCTTGGAAATGCCCGCCATTTTCTCGCCGACGATGCGACCGATCTCGCCGCCGACGTTGGCGTCCACCTCGTCGAACACCAGGACCGGCACGTCGTCGAGATCGGCGAGCACGGTTTTTAGCGCGAGCATCACGCGCGCGAGTTCACCACTCGAGGCTACGCGGTTGAGCGGGAGCACCGGCTCGCCCACGTTCGGCGAAAACAGAAACTCCACGCCGCAGTCGCCGGCGGGCCCGAGCTGTTCGAGCGGCACGATACGGATCTGAAAATCGGCTTTCTTGAAACCGATTTGGGCAATGCTGGCCGCAGCGATCTTGGCCAGTTCGCGAGAGGCTTTTTCGCGCAATCCGCGCAGCACGGTCGCGTCTTTGCGGGCGATGCGCTCGGCGTCGGCGATTTTTTTCTCGATGCGAATCAGGGTCCCTTCGAGATCGCCTTGGATTTCAAGGCGGCGGCGCATGTCGTCGCGCGCCTCGATCACGGCTCGCAGGTCGCCGCCGTGTTTGCGCTTCACCTCGAGCCACGTGTTCATGTTGGCCTGAAGCTGCTCGGCCTGCTCGGGATCAAAGTTAAACTGGCCGCCGAGCGCCTCGAACTCCGCGCCCAAATCGGCAAGCTCGATGCTCGCGGCGGACAGGCGGTCGGCCAAGGCCTTGCTGGCAGGATCCAGGTTTTCGAGTTGGCGGGCGTCGCGCACCAGGCCGGCAACCCGACCGGTGGCGCCGTCTTCGCCGGTGAGACCATTGGCGAGCGTGGCGGCCAGGCCGCTGAGCTCTTGGGCTTTACTCAGGCGTTGAAAATCGCGCTCAAGCGTCTCGATGGCTTCATCGGTCAGGTCGAGCGCGTCGAGACGGGCGAGCTGGTTTTCGAGGAACTTGATTTGATCGGGCGAGAGCTTGGTCTCGCGGGCGATGCGCTCGCGTTCGGCGACGAGGTCTCGCCACGCGGAGTATTTCGCGGAATAGGCGGCGAGCGCCTCGCCGGAGCGCCCGTAGAGGTCGAGCAGGTCGAGTTGGCAACTTTCCTTGAGGAGACGGCGCGGCTCGCTGGGGCCGTGGAAATCGATCCACGCTTCTCCCAGGCGTTGCAGCGCGGCGAGCGTGGCGAGGCCGCCGTTGACCGTGAGCTTGGGCGCTTTCTCGCGCGGCAGACTGCGCTTCAGAATGAGGATGCCGTCCTCGCAAGGCGGCAGGTCGAGCTCCGCGAGGAGCGCGTTGATCGCCTGCGGTTTCTCAAAATAAAGCGACGCTTCCACCTCGCAGGCCGGTGCGCCTTGACGGATGAGCGTTTTGTCGGCGCGTTCGCCAGCCAACAAGGAAAGTGCACCGAGGAGTATGCTCTTGCCCGCGCCCGTTTCACCGGTGACGACCGTGAACCCCGCGTCGAAATCGAGGGCAACTTCTTCCAACAGGGCGAGGTTCTTGATGCGAAGCGATTGGAGCATGGAGGCGCGACGAGTGAGCTTGCTCACGGGACGCGGGGCAAGTCGCTTTGCTCGATTTGCCGCGCCGTTCAGGGAGGGACGACCTCCGTGTCGTCCGGTTTCGGCGGACACTTCAACCCCATCGATCCAGACGACACGGAGGTCGTCCCTCCCTTCGGAAAAAGCTCAATAATTTTCCTTGCGGAGAGCGGGTCATGTCCTGCTTACTCCCCGACTCGTTTTAGTCGGACCCTTAGCTCAGTTGGTTAGAGCGTTTCCTTGACATGGAAGAGGTCACTGGTTCGAGTCCAGTAGGGTCCACCATATTTTAAAAGTCGCTAATTCACAAGAGTTAGCGGCTTTTTTCTTTTCAAGAAGCGGAGCCCATATCACCTCTGCGCGGCGGAAGTTCCGGCGGTGTTTCCGTTTGTGGAGTCCGTCGTCGAAGCGGGACGAACCGTCCACGCTTCGTGGTCGCCCATTTGGTTCGCCTGAACCTGCACCCATTCGTGCAAATCGGGTATGGGGTTGATCGCTACCGGAAACCTCCCTCGTAACCGGTGAAACCCGCCGCTTCGGGCCGAGATAGGGCAGCTAGGTTTTCGCAAACCACGCCAACGCGGCCTCGCGGTCGGCGGCGATTTGCGCGCGCAGAGACTCGACTCCGTCGAACTTTTTTTCCGGCCGCAGGAAGCTCAACCACTCGATGAGAAGCGCATCGTCTTCGCCAAATGGACACGGAGCGAGGACGTGAATCTCGAGACGCGGTATAACCGAGTTCTCGACCGTCGGGCGAAGTCCGTAGTTCGCAACGGCCGGCAAGGGCTCCCCCGTCTTCGAGACCGACACCAGCACCGCGTAGACGCCGAACCGGGGACGCAGATCGGGTTCCCACGCGACGTTGAGGGTGGGAAAGCCGAGCTTGCGACCGAGCTGCTTGCCGGGAATCACCACGCCCTCGGCAAAATACGTGTAGCCGAACAACGCGTTGGCGTCCTCCAGCCGCCCTTCCTCCAGGTAGGTGCGGATGCGGGTGCTGCTGATGGGCTCCCCGTTCTGGTTGATACGCGGGGCGCTCACGATCGCGATGCCGTGCTTCCGGCCCTCCGCGACCAGCAGCGTGATGTCGCCGCGCCGGCCGCGCCCGAAGCGCCAATTCTCGCCGACATAAATCGTGGTTAGCGTCGGTAACGCGCGCTTGAGCTGCGGCAGGAAATCCTCCGCCTCCAGGCTGGCATACGCCGCATCGAAGGCTTGCGTGATCACCGCGTCGACCCCGAGCCGGGCGAGTTGCCGGTTTTTGAGTGCCGGCGTCATGATGAGACGCACGGGGGTTTCAGGCCTGAACAAACGACTGGGATGCGGCCAGAAGGTGAGCACGACTGCGACACCGCCGCTGCGACGTGCGGAGTGAACCGCAGACTCAATCACCGCATGATGCCCGAGGTGCACCCCATCAAACATCCCGATCGCCAGATGCACCGGCCGCGCCGGCAACGCGGCGGAGGCTTCACTAATCGAGGTGTAGAAACGCGCGGGCAAGCGGCGGTGGGTTGGGTGCGGTGAACCGATGTTTAGCCAAACGCCACGCTGGGGGCTGCTTCGTAACCAGGGACGAGCACTTTCTCGATTTCGGCCGGCGTCATTTTTTGCAACTGTTCCAAGGTGACGGCCCGCGAAACGTTGAGGGAACCCGACGCGATGCGGCGCAACGCGCTCAAATGCGCACCGCAGCCGAGGCGTTGCCCCAAGTCGTGCGCCAGCGTGCGGACGTAGGTGCCCTTGGTGCAGAGCACGCGGAAATCGATCTCGGGCGATTCCCAGCGCGTGAGGTCGTAGTTGATCACGCGGATGAAACGCGGCTCACGTTCCACCTCTTCGCCGGCGCGCGCGCTTTTGTAGAGGGGTTTGCCGGCGATCTTGATGGCGGAAAACATCGGCGGGAGCTGGTATTGATCGCCGAGAAAACCGGCGAGCGCCTTGCGCACGTCGTCCTCGCTGAGCGTGGGCACGGGCATGCTCGTGACGGTCTCGCCTTCCGCGTCCTGCGTGTTGGTGGTGGCACCGAGCTTGATCGTGCCGGTGTATTCCTTCTCGACGCTCATCAGGTATTGGGAGAGCCGCGTGGCTTTCCCGACCAACATCACGAGCAGCCCGGTAGCCATCGGGTCAAGCGTGCCGGCGTGGCCGATGCGCTTCATCTTCAAGATGCCGCGCAGGCGCGCAACGACATCGTGTGAGGTGTGCTCCTGGGGTTTGTCGATGAGCAGCACGCCGTCGAATTCTTGGAGAGGCGCGCGCATCAGAGTGAGTTTTTTTTAAGAGCTTCGACCGCGGCGATTTGTTTGCCGAGCGCGGCGACCAATCGCGTTTGGAAGTCGGCGATGGTGACGCCCTTCAGGTTAAGTCCGGCGGCGCACGCATGGCCCCCGCCGTTAAAGGCGGCGGCAACCTGATCGACGCGGTAGACGGGATCTTTGGAGCGGAGGCTGCCCTTGATGGCGCCGTCTTGCTCCTCGATCAGGACACCGATTTCGACGCCGTCGATGGAGCGCGCGTAATCCACCAAACCCTCGGCGTCTTCAGGGCTCGTGCCGGTGGCGGCGTAAATCCCGTTGGGCAGCGTGCCGATGCAGACGCGTCCGTCGCACTCGTAACGAAGCGACGCGAGGAACCGTTGCAGGAGCTCGAGCTTGCCGGGGGTTTCGCGCTCGTAGAGCTCGGCGGCGGCAGCGGCAGGCTGGGCACCTCGGGCCATGAGCTCGGCCACGATCAGGAACGTGCGGCGCGATGTAGAGTTGAAGCGGAATTGTCCGGTGTCGGTGGCGATGCCGGCGTAAAGTGACTGCGCCGCCTGCGCATCGATCGGCAGGTGCTGATCGATGAAAAGTCCCGCGAGGATCTCGGCGGTCGCGCACGAACCCACGTCGATGAAGTTGTGCTCGGCAAAGCCGATGTTCGACAAGTGGTGGTCAATGCTGGCGAACGGCGCAGGGAAGCGGGCTTTAAACTTGTCCCCTGCCCGGCCCTGGTCGGCGCAGTCCACGTAAATCGCGGTGAGCTCTCCCGCCGGCAGGTTTTCAAAACGAACAAGCGGCGTATCGCCGACCGCGAACTGGATGCGGCGCGGCACCGGATCGGGATTGGCACAGATCGCGTCGATGTTCAGCGCGCGGAGCACGCGGGTCAGCGCCACTTCCGAGCCGATGCAGTCGCCATCCGGCCGGGAATGCGAAATGACCACAACGCGACGACCCTCCAAGGAACGTAGAAAAGCGCCGAAACGCTCGAAAAACTCGGGATAGATCAGCTCCACGACTTATATCAATCGCTGGTTAGTTTTAGACTTTTTCAGACAGGGGCGAGACGCCCATGCCACGTCCGGCAGCGATCGTAGTGGCACGGGCGTCTCCCCCGTGAGATCGGAATCTAAACGCATTCAGGTGTTGGGATTACTCCTTTTCCGGAGCGGGTGGCTGCGGCTGCGGTTGGGGTTGAGCGGCGTTGCGCGCCTTGTCCTGCGCGGCGATTTCGTCAAGGACCGACAAAATGCGATTGCCGCGCTCCGTGGTGACATCGACCTGGTAGGTGAAGTGCGGCATGTTTTTCAACACGACACGACGGCCCAGCTCGAAGCGGAAATCCTTGGAGTTGTGCTTGAGCCAACGAAGGGCTTTCACCTCGTCTTCTTCTTCACCGGTCACGGCGACAAACACCTTGCCCTCGTGGAGATCGGGGGAGACCTGAACCCCCGTGACGGTGATGGCCAGCGCCTCGTCCTTGTAGATGGTGCGCAGGATGGCGCTCAGCTCACGCTGAAGGAGTTCGTTAACGCGAAGGGTGCGGGTGGACATGACGGCGGGGGAAGTAGTGAGTAGCGAGTAGCGGGTAATGAGTAGATGGAGGACTGTATGCTCGCTTCTCCCTACTCGCTACCCGCTACTTCAAGAATCAGAGCGAAGCGCGAACCTTCTGAATCTCGAAACACTCGATGACGTCGCCGATTTCGTAACCGTTGTAGTCGCCGAGCTTGATACCGCATTCGATGCCGGCGCGGACTTCGTTGGCGTCGTCCTTGAAGCGCTTGAGCGTGCTGACCTTGCCCTCGAAAATAATCTCCTTCTTGCGACGGAGGCGTGCGGAGGCGTTGCGGGTGATCTTGCCTTCGGTGACCAAGCAGCCGGCCACAAAGCCCTTGGCGAGCGGGAACGTCGCGCGCACTTCGGCGGCGCCGGTCTTGTTCTCCTTGAGATCGGGATCGAGCAGGTCGGCCATCATGTCGCGGACCTTATCGGCCAACTCATAGATGATGCCGTAGGTCTCGATGCGCACACCATGGTGTTTCGCGACGGCGGTGACGCCGTTTTCGAGCTTGGTGTTGAAACCGACCACCACCGCGCCGGCGGCGCTGGCCATGAGAATGTCGGTCTTGGAAACCAAGCCCACTTCGACGGACACGATTTCCAGGGAGACCTTCGTGCTCTTGATGTTTTCGAGAACGTTGCGAACGGCCTCGGTGGATCCGAACACATCGGTCTTGATGATGAGCTTGAGGACCTTGGCTTGGGTCGCGGCGATGTTGGCGAACAGGCTTTCGACGGAGACTTCCTTTGGCGCGGCGTCGGCCGTGCCCGTGGTTTTCCGGATAAGATGCTCGGCCTCTTCGGCGATATCTTCGGCTTCGCGCGCGTTTTTCGCGGACCTGAACTCGGCACCGCTGTCGGGCGCGCCGGACCAGCCGATAACCCGAACGGGAGTCGCGGGAGGCGCTTCTTTGAGATTCTTGCCGGCGTCGTCGAACATCGCGCGGACCTTTGCCCAATGCGGACCGCACACGATGGAGTCGCCCACCCGGAGCGTTCCCCGCTGCACGATAACCGTGGCGAGCGGACCGCGGCCGACTTCGATCTGGGACTCGATGATGATACCGCTGGCTTCAGTCTTCGCGTTGGCCTTGAGCTCCAAGACGTCCGCCTGGAGGAGAATCATGTCGAGGAGATCGGAGATACCCGTGCCCTTGATGGCGGAAACGGGCACGGTGACGGTTTCGCCACCCCAGTCTTCGGGGGCGATATTGCGCTCCTGCATCTGCTGCTTGACGCGCTCGATGTTGGCACCCTTCACGTCCATCTTGTTGACGGCAACCATCAGCGTGACGGCGGCGTTCTGAGCGTGCTTGAGGGCTTCATCCGTTTGCGGCATGAAGCCGTCGTCGGCGGCAACCACGAGAACGGCGATGTCGGTGACATCGGCGCCGCGGGCGCGCATCTTGGTGAAGGCGGCGTGGCCGGGCGTGTCGAGGAAGGTGATCTGCTTGCCGGCGTGCTCGATTTGGTAAGCACCGATGTGCTGGGTGATACCACCCGCTTCGCCGGCAGCGACGTCGGCCTTGCGAATCGCGTCGAGCAACGAAGTTTTGCCGTGGTCAACGTGACCCAAAATACAGACCACGGGGGGGCGATGGGCGAGGTTTTGAACCTCGGCTTCGGCGGCGGCCTTTTCCTTGACCTTGGCTTTTTCTTTCGCGGTCTGCTGCGTCTGCTGCGCAGCCTCGCCGCGATGCTTGATCTCCAGCATGAAGCCGTGTTTCTCAGCCACCTTAAGGGCGACCGGCTCATCGATGGTTTGATTCATCGATGCAAAAATCCCCATCTCCATCAGTTCCGAGATGAGCTTGAAGGGCTTCATACCCAGTGCCGTCGCGAAATCGCGGACGATGATCGGAGGCTTGAGGTGGATTACCTTGATGTCCCCCTCGGTGGTAATGGTGGCGGTTTGCGCGGGAGGGGTGGCCGGCATAGCCGGGTTGCCGGGAGAAGACACGAACGCCGGCGAAGGCTTGGGCGCACTGGGGATGGGCATCGGCGCACGCGGGGCGGATACCGGTGCCGGCGCGGACGCAACTGCGGGCATCGCCACGCGGACCACCGGAGGCGGCAGCACGGGAGCCGGACGCGGGGCCGAGGTCGTCGAGGATGCCATTAGGGGAGGGCGCACCGGAGCGGGTGCGGATACTGCTGAAGGCCGAGCGAAGGCTGGCACGGGAGCCGGCGAAGACCCCGCGCGCTGCGGCAGAGCCTGAGGAACCGAAACCGGTCTCGGAGCGGAGACGGACGCCACGGGCACGGGGGTGGCGGGAACCGGCTTCGGGGCGGAGATTAGTGCAGTAGGCGCAGAGGGGGCGGGCGCGTGGGCGGCCGCCTTGGCCTCTTCTTTTTCGCGCACCACATCTCCGGCGCTCTTCACACTGGGAACCTTGTGGGGAGCGGGCGCGGCGACCGGCTCGGGAGCAGGAGGAGCAACCACAACCGGAGCGGCGGCGGCGGCCTTGGCCGCGAATTCTTTTTCGATCTCCTCTTCGTAGATCTTATTAAGCGTGCTCGAGACCGACTTGGTGTCTGCAGAAACGAAGCCACGCTCCTTTAGCAAGGCCAGCATGTCTTTGGCCTCCATGTTATGACGTTTGGCGAGTTCGTGAATGCGGATGCTCATTAAGTAAATGCGACTGATGAAAAAGTGACGGAGGTCGGCAGGGCGCGATTATTGCGCGCCACCAACGCTGGCGATAATAGTGGATGCTTCGTCGGACGTGAAACCGGCGTCAACGAGGTCGTCGGCACCGACGCCCTCGAAGGCGGCCGGAGAATTGATGCCAATGGCCACCAAGCGCCCGGCGAGGCCCGCATCGAGACCGAAGGTTTTCACGAGGGTTCCCACAGCAACTGCTCGCGGGTCGGTCGAGACGGCATGGAACTCCTCGATGTCGAGGCGCCAGCCGATCAGGCGTGATGTGAGGCGGGCGTTCTGGCCTTTGCGACCGATGGCGATGGCGAGATCCTCGGTGGCTACCTTAAGCAGGATGCGATGGGTCTTCTCATCGAGGATGATCTCACGGGGCGCGGCCGGCTTGAGCGCCTCGATGACCATCTGCTTCGGGTCGGCAAAGTAGTTAATGATATCGATTTTCTCGCCGTTGAGCTCGCGAACGATGGTCTTCACGCGAGCACCACGGGCACCCACGCAAGCGCCGACCGGGTCGACCTTGGGATCGGTGCTGGTGACGGCGATCTTGGTGCGATAACCCGGCTCGCGGGCAAAGGCTTCGATCTTAACGGTGCCATCGGCGATTTCGCCAACCTCAACCTCGAACAACCGACGCACAAATTTGGGGCTGGCGCGCGTGAGCATGAGCTCGGGGCCACGCGGCGTGCTCTCGATCGCGAGCAGCAGGCAGCGAATACGATCACCCGGCTGATACTCTTCGCCCGGCACCTGTTCCTTGCCCGGGAGGACGGCCTCGGCTTTGCCGAGATCGATGAAGATATCGTTGCGTTCTTTGCGACGGACGGTGCCGGTAACAATGTTGCCGACCATGTCCTTGAAGTCGTCGTAAATACGGTCCTTCTCAAACTGACGGAGCTTCTGCATCACCGCCTGACGGGCGGTTTGGGCGGCAATGCGACCGAGCGTAGACGGGTCGATTTCCTTTTCGAGGATGTCGCCTAGCTGTGCGCCCGGCTTCAATACCTGAGCTTTTTCGATATGGATTTCGGCGCGAGGATTGCTCACCGAATCGACCACTTTAAGAAGCTGCCAGGCGTTCAACTGACCGTTCTTGGGATTGATATCGATCTTGATATCCTGACCCGAGTTAACGCCTTTCAGCGCAGCAGCCTTGATGGCATTGACGATCGCCGAAATCATGTCGGCGCGGCCAATACCTTTTTCTTTCTCCATGTATTCGAGAACTGAAAGAATTTCGCTGCTCATAGGATATGTAGTTGGGAAAAAAAAAGCGGGCCATAGGGCCCACCTTTCGGAAAGTGAACGTTGATAGAAAGGGTCAACGTAGCTCCTGCGGCAAAATCTTGTCAAGTCCCGCGCCCGCAGATGACGGTCTACTTGCCGTGCCCGGCGGCTTCGCGAGCCAACATCCAACCCAACAAACCTTGGACCGGCCCCTGCGCAACCGGACGGTCGCGCCCGTCGAACACCCCCAACGAGGTCAACACGCGCACCGCCGCCGTTGGCGCGTCCCCAACAAACCACCCCGCCCACGCGCGATGCAGATCGAGACCCGTCCCGGCCGCCAAAAGCGGCAGGAAGCCATCGGCCACCAGATTATCAAGCCGCCCCCCGCTCAACGCACCGGCACACAGTTCGTCTTGCACGCGCCCCCGTCGGGTTCGGAGTTGGACGCTTCGCCGCCACTCACCGGTGCGCCATTCGGAGTTCCTCGCGTTTGCCAGGTCTAGCAATTGCCCGTTGAGCCGCAGTTGTTCGGGCCAGTCAGGCCGCGCAATCCACCAGCTCGCGTATTGACGCAGCCGCAGCTGCGGGTGGTTCAGCGGCCTTACGCCTTGCAAACTCCACCGCTCGGCGAACTCCGCAAAAATCCGCGTCGGCTCCGCGCTCCCCTTCGCCCACTCCACCGACGGCAGCATCGACGCCACCGACAACATGGGTGCCCGGTTGAAACGATAGCCCAGAATCTCCAGCGCCGCGTGATGACACGCCTCCTGCCAGCCGAGACGCCGGATGCGTTCGCGCGCAAAATGCACCTTGCTCCTCCAGCGCTGTTCGGCGTGACCGTCCAGGATTGTATTCAATTCCTCGTTACAAAGCGCACCAAGGATTTCCTGCGCGTGATGCAACGGCCGCCCTGCCAGATTCTCCATGGCTTCATCCGCCGCATATTCTTCCAACCCATGGTGCAGCAGCGGGAGGAGACAAAGAATTGGAATCTCCCGCCCCCCCGAGCCCCGCGTGCTGGTCTCGGAGCAGGGAAACAGCACCACGTGCAACACCACGTTGTCGTAGGCGCGGTCGTCCGCGTGCCCGTGCGCCGCCCAGTCCCTCGCCTTCAGATGCAGCTCCACATCGCCCGTTACTTCCCGACCATCGAACACCAACCGCGCGCCGGCGAAATCCGGACCGCCCAAATGGTTCCATTTCCCCGCATGCAAAACTTTTAACGAATTCCCCTGCGCCGTCCGCAACGCGGTTACATTGAAGTCACCGCGTTGCCAGATTTTCTGCAGCAGCCGTTCAGGAAAGGAAAACGCCCCGTAAAGCCCCTGGACCTCCGCGACCGCTTCGGGAGCACGGGCCGCGGACGGGCCGGCGGGTCCTGGAGGTTTATCATAGTCACTCATATGGACGGCGCCTCCAATCCTGCGTGTTTGCACGGTTCAAGCCCGCGATCTTCGACGAGACCCGGCGCTCCGCCCGCTCGACCCGCGCCAATAAATCCGCCGGAGGCAACCAAGCCGCGCCCGTTGCCTCGATCGTGTTGCGTTCGGCCTGATCTCCGGTGGCCACTTCGCACAAAGTAGGATCCGCCGAGCGGCCGACCATGTGCTCGATAACATCGTCGGCGGTGCGCGATGAGGGCGTGTAAACCACCGCAAATGTTGACTGCTGCGTGGGATGCTCGATGACGATTTCCGGTCCCCGTCCATCGATCACCACGGTGACTCGCACCGACTCGGAATCATGAAGAGCGGATAAACGCTGCACGAGCTGCGAACGCGCGGCGTTCCGATCCCGCTTTAACAAAGCGCGCGACTCGGGCCACGCGTGCAAGACGTTGGCCCCATCCACGAGCACGTGTTTATCAAACGCCACCTCATCACCCTGCGCGGACATCAGACCGGATCAATGCCGGATTGAAAAAACCCGCATGAGTGTAACGCGGTTGAGCTTGCGATGCTTATTAACGGTGCGTGTCTTCAGACCCTTATGGATCAAAACTCACTCGGTAAACTCATTGGTGTTGGCATCATCATTCTCGTTCTCGTCCTCGCGGGCGCACAGTCCACCTACGTGGTCGAACCCGGCTTTCGCGGGATCCAAGTGACCCTGGGTAAAGTCAACGATCAGTTTAAACCAGAAGGTTTTGGCACCAAGCAGCCGTTCATTTCCACGATCATACCGGTGCCGGTGCGCCAGCTGGCCCGCGAGCTGACGGCCGAGTGCTACTCCGCCGATCTTCAGCAAGTGAATATCCAACTCCGCGTGCTTTACCGCATTCCCGAGTCTTCGGTTGTCCGCATCTACAAAGAGTATTCGGGCAACTCTTTCGACAGCTTGATTGCACCCCGCGTGCTGGAAGCTCTCAAGGAAGTCA
The DNA here is from genome assembly GCA_031412735.1 of Rariglobus sp. Classification (GTDB taxonomy): domain Bacteria; phylum Verrucomicrobiota; class Verrucomicrobiia; order Opitutales; family Opitutaceae; genus Rariglobus. The sequence continues at coordinate 16,110 of JANODO010000100.1, forward strand.
CTGCCCTCCAGAGCGCCGAGCAGATCGTAAGACAGCGCGAGCAGATCAAAAACAAGGCGCTGATCGGCGCCAAAGAAAAGATCGGCAACATCCTTAACATCGAGGACCTCGTTTTGGAAAACATCACGCTCTCGAAAGAGCTCGAAACGGCAATCGAGGCCAAGATGGTGCAAGAGCAGGAAGCGGCGAAAGCTCGTTTCACTCAGCAGAAGGCCCAAGTGGAAGCCGACACCACGATCATCAAGGCCAAAGGCGAAGCCGAAGCCATCCGCATTCGCGGTGAGGCCCTGCGTGACACCCCCGGTTTGATTCAGCTCCAGATCGTCGAGAAGTGGGATGGCAAGTCCCCGCTGGTCATCGGCGGCTCCGGCGGCGAAAACTCGGGCACCAACTTCATCCTCCCGCTTGGCACGGCGGCGCCGGCCCCTGTTTCGAACCGGAAATGAACCGGCCCAGTCGCCGCGCCGTCACCCTGATAGCAGCCATCGTGTTGATCGGGGTGATGTGCCTGATTTTCCCACGCGCCCTCGCGTTCGTTGAGTTGGCCGCGCGGCAACTTCGTTACCTGTGGTGGCTGGTGCTGATTGTGGCGCTGGGCGTGTGGCTGGCAGTTTTTTACGGGAAGCCGAAGGACTGACCTGGGCTAAATTCGAAGCGCAAGAAAGCTCGACAAACCGCCCGCCTGCGGAGGATTTTCCCGGGCGCGTGAATCGGAGAGGTGGCAGAGTGGTCTATCGCGACGGTCTTGAAAACCGTTGGGCCGAAAGGTCCCGGGGGTTCGAATCCCTCCCTCTCCGCCAGTTTGATATTCAACGACTTATGGAATAAAACTGGCCGCTAACAACGAGAGTAACAACGCGTTTGCGGACGTTTAAGGGTGTTTGATTTTGTTTGCTGAGGCCGGTCAAGGGCCGCGCCCTTGCGCCACTCCGGCGGCGGAGTCGGGGGAGTAGCAGCAAAATTTGCTGCGAGAGGCGAGCGAAGCGGCCCTCTCGACGAACCCCGCGAAGCGGGGTCGCTCATAATCTATACTTAGTGGTTGCCTTGACGACGGGCAGGAGGTTCAGCAGGGTTCTTTATTCGCCCGCGTCGTCGGATTGTGTTTCGGGTTTTCTCTAGGCCTTTCTTATATGCTTCGCGGGCCGAGTGTTTTCGAATAAAGCGCAGCAAAGAGTGCTGCTCGGCAGGTATTCCGACAGGGCGACCTCACAAAAGAGGCGACGCAAGCCAACAAGCCGAACAGCGCGTAAGATTGTTTTGCTGTCCCGTAGATCGTCAATTGTGCGCTTAGATTAGCGGGTTGTCTTGGAAGGTTGCGCGGGCGAGTTCGAACTCGATCCGGCCCTGTTCGGGTGCCCATTGGCAGTAGTGTTCATACCACCGGCATTCGATTTTTGATGCCTTTACCCGCTCGGCGTTGAGTCGATAAAACGCTGATCCTTGATGAGGTGCCTGGCGCCAAGCTTCGGCCTTGGCGTCAGCCAGCGCAAAGATGGCCTCTTCCAAGAGCCGCGACAGGAACTTTGGCAGCTCCCGGCCTTCTAGGCTGAAGGCTTCCAGCGCATCGCATGCACCTTCGCCGAGTCCGATGGAGACGCGTTTGTGTGAGCCACAAAACGCACGGGAGGCTCGAATTTGATCGAACTCACACGCGGCCCACCGCTCCCAATCCGCGTGCTTACGGTAGTGCTGGGCATTTTCACGGTTCCCGCTCGCTTCGGCTTCCTTGGCTTTGGCGTCGCATTCTTCAGCGCGGCGGGCATGGAAATCGAACGTTTCTTTTGTGGGTGCAGGTCTGGTTTTCATGTTGTGATTTGTGATTTAGCGTTTGGGCAGAACGTTGCGGATGGCGTAGCCACCGAAGACGCGGCACGCCTTGGTAAGCGTTTCCAGTGCCCGCCAGTTGTCGGCGTCGAGGCTGAGGGCGGAACCATCGTTAGCATCGAGAAAGCGGCGAAGCTGGACGGCGGCACGCCGGCCGCGTTCGGAGCGGTTGAGCTGGTCAAGGGCGCGCTCTACGTCGGCGGTCGAGAAGGCGGGCGGAGTCGTGGCAGGTGTGGATAGGGTGCTCATAAGGCGAGTATCGCCGACGGCGGAAGGGTTGTGCAGGGTGCCCAACCGTCTTTCCGTCGCCGGGGACAGCGCGTGGGAAGCACACCGAAGCAAGGTGGAGATTTCGGGCAGTCGCCGCGCAGCGTGACGACGCCGTGCGAAATACGACCTTGAGGGGCAAGCCGAGGGACACGCGCGCGCGCGTGCCGTGCGAGGTGCAGCCCCGTCCGGTGTGCTAACCTGAGACGCTGCCCGGCGATGGAAGGGGAAGCGACGAAGTCGCACCGATGGTCAAGCCGCGCAGCGGCGTCCGGCGGAGCCGCGTCATGATCTCGCGAGGGGCTAGGCCTCGCGAAAAGACCGCGCAGCGGTCGGGCCTTCGTTGGGTGCCTTGCGAAGCCTGCGGAGCGTGACCCAACGAGGGCTAGGGCAAGGCGATCAACGCCGCGCAGCGCGCCAGCGCGAAGCCCGCAAACAGCCGAAGGATAGGCGGTGCGGAAGGCGGACAGGAGGGACGCAGACGGCGATTGGACGGCTGGACACGACGTCGGACGTGAGGAACGAACGCCGTCGCAGTGCCTGCCGCCTCGCCGCCTGCGTCCCTGCCTGGAAGCCGGAGCAACGCCGTTCCTGCGGCGGTCTCCACCCTGCCCTATGTTCTGGAGTTGACTGCGAATGCAGGCCACCCCCTTGCGGGGTGAGCCCAGCAGTCAACTCGCGAGCGCGGGGCCATGCGGACCCCGCCGGAGCGCGTAGCGCGTAGCCGAGGGATGCGACGAAGGAGCACCCTGACGCCGACCCGCCGACGTGCCCCAAAGCGATAGCGACGGGCGCGGATTGATCGGCGGTTGAGGTGGCAGGGTTTGCCCTACGGGCGCAGCTGAGGGGCGCGGCACTTCACGGCGGGCGGAGCGGGTGAGTCGATCTCACCCCGTCAGGGCGGGCCACTGCACCGCCCAAGCCGCCGCGCGCCCCGAACGCACTCCACTGGACTGAGCGCCGGAAGCCCGCAGCGCTTGCGCGGAGGGTGTGCCGAGTGAAACGACAGCACAGCGCGAGGGAAGGAGCAGAGGGCGTGAAGGCCCAGAGGCTCGGCGGCGGGCGGGCGCGACCTGTGCTGCTTGGTTCGTGAGAGACTGGCGAACGCCGAGGCCTCTCGCCTCCACCCCTTCAATATTCGATCACCGCTTGCGCAAAGGCGCGGTGACTGTGGACGCCGCTCCGTGGCACCCGCACCAGTCCGTTGCGGTGGTGCGGGGAAAGGTAAAATTCGTCACCGGCGGCAAGGCGTGGCACGCGCCGATACCGCCCTCGATTCCCGCGCGGGCACTTAGGTGCGCGGGCAGTGTTTCCCAATGGCGGCACATGGCACACGTGGCTTTTCTGGCTGGGGTGCTGGTCACGGTTGCGTGTAGCGATCGAGGGCATTGTCGGCGAACAGACCGGCCTTCACGCCGGTTTCAAAATAGCGCCGTTGCGCATCCTCGATGCGCTCGCGCTGTTCATCGGTGAGGCGCCGCCCCATCCACGAGCGGAAGGCGTTTTGTGCATCCTTGCCGACACGCCCGCCCGGTGCGAGCGGCTGGCGTGCCAGCGCCTCGCCGCGAAGCTGACCGAGGCGAGCCTGATATGCTTTATTCCCGCGCGCGTTTGCAACGGCGTCTTTGACGACGGCGTGGACGGCCTCGGCGTCTCCGCTGTGCAGAGCGTCGGTCAGGTCGTCGTAGATCGGGCTGGACTGGTTGCCGATAGGCAGCAGACCGGGCGCGCCGCCCGCCTTGGCGAAGCCGGTTTCTTCAGCGAAGCGCCGCCCGACCGAGGTCGCGAAACGTTTGTCTTGCTCGGCGCGGTAACGTGCCGACTCCGACCACTCTACACCGGCCGCATCGGCGAAGCGATAAGCGAGGCGTGAGCCGTAGCGGTTCGCCGTCAGGATGCGGTCCGCGAATTGTCGAAGGTCCTGCTTCGACAACCGGCCTTGCTTGTCGGCTTTGTAGCCGAGCAAGGCGACCTCGCGAGCGATGGCGACGCTCGGCGGGTCGATGGGGCTCTTGAACTGGCCTTGATCGACGGAACGGGCGAGCAAGTCGGCGTAGCTCGTTAGCGCTCCGAACGTCGATCCGGCGACGATGTCGTTGGCCATGCGACCTAGGGCGAGGTCGAGACCGCGCTGTTCGTCTTCGTCCAGCGTTGCAAAGATTTCGTCCCAGTCGGCGTCGACGCGGTCGATGCCGAAAAGAGCGTCCCGCGCGGCGTAGGTGACTGTGCCCGCGACCATCGCAACAAGGGGCGAGCGCAGCAAAGGCCCGAGGGTGCGGACGCGCCGCGAGACGGTCCGACCGTCGGCATTGCGCGAGGTGACGACGTCACCGATGAGCGCGGGCCGGATGGCGTGTTCAGCGTGGAAGCGCGTCGCCATCAGACCCCAGCGCGAGAATTGAAGCAGGAACCGACCGACCGGCCCGGTGGTAAACAATGGGCATTGATCGTAGCGGTAGCCGCCCTGCGCCTGGCGCACGGCGCGGCGAAGAAAGGCCTCCGTCGCGGGGCCGTTCATCCTCTCGGCCTGCAACGCCTCGGCGTTCGCGCCGTGGCGTTGAAAGAAGCCGAGGGCCTGCAGGCTGGCGCGGCTCTGCGGATTCTTTTGCAGGGACGCGAGAGCGTCCCTCAAAAATGCCCGCGCTGTGAGCCAATTGTGGGAACGGACAAACTGCTCGACGGCGGAAAAGCCGTTGATCTTGAGGGCGAGCCCGGCGGCCTTTTGGCCGATAGTGGATTCCTCGCCGGTGAAGATCAGGTCGATGAGGTCCGCTTTTAAGCCGCCCGCCGCCTGCACGTCTTTGATTGCGCCCCATGCGGCGTGCAGATTGGCGAGGGCTTTGCCGACGCCAAATTGGTTCGTCGTTTGCGCCACGCCGCCAATGAGATTTCTCAAGCTGCTGTATGGATTGCCGAGCAAAAGCGCCGTTGTCCCGCCCGTAAAGTTCGACAGGGCGCGGCGCGTGCCCTGGCTCAGCCGGTTGACGCCGTAGGCGTGTTCCCGCGTGCGCTCGATATAGCGTTTCAGCTCGTCGTCATTCGTGGCCGCGAGTGCGACGTCGAAGGCGTCGCGGTCTCTCGCGTCGATTTTCTGGCCCAGGGCTTCGATCTGGGCGGCACGCTCCGCCCAACTTGCGACGTATTGCGGCACTACCTTTTGAAACCGATACTCCCGCCAGCTCTCGGGCATGGGCTTGGAGCCCCGCCCTTTTTCGAGTCCAGCGAAGTAGTCGGTGCTCGTTGTATCGTCGGCAGGTGAGCGGCGCAGGTATTCGACCGCGTCGGCGCGGTCTTTGATGAAGCCGCCCGCGAGGAGGTCGTCTTTCATGCGCTCCCAGAGGGCGCGGTCCTTGTTCGGATTGCGGAGCACGGCGGCAACGTCGTCGCGGAGCACTCGGGGAAACGCCTTGTCTCCGAGGAAACCGATGGGGCGGACGTTGCCCTCGGCGTCGGTGACACGGACACCGACGCGGCGATTCTCGCGTCCGGTGTAGTCCATCACCTTGCCGACAGCCGCGACGAGTTCGCGAGTCTGCGGGCTGGCGGCGGTGAGCAACTGCGCGGCCTCGGCGGCGCGTCCGTTCTCTCGCGCCCGCATGATGGCTTCGAACTGGTTCGACACCTCGGCTCCGATGCGACCCGACGGCAGGAGGGACGCGGCTTTGCCGAGATTCTTTTCGGCAAGATCGATATGGCGGTCAACCGCCGTGGCGAGCGAGCGGACGCCGGCACTGCGTAGCGTGTCGGCTGCGCCCTGCCAAAAGAGTTTCCCCCAGCTCAAGGCCCGCTTGGCGGGACCGTCCAGCTGCAAGGGTGCGGTGGCGGTTTCGAGGTCGGCTGCGGTCTTGCCGCCCGACGACGTTTCCCACGTGGCGCGGAGGTAAGGCGTGATCCGGTCGCCAAAGGCGGCGGTCAGGCGTTCCGCGAACGGGGCGAAGTCCTCGACGCCGCGCTTGCGGGTGAGCGTAGCGAACTCGGCGAGCTGGGAAACGAGGTCCACGTCGGGGCCGGTCAGGTCGTCGGGCGCGATCTCGGCGCGCCACTGGTCATCGGGGCGTGCGTTAATCTGTTCGGCGAGCGTGTCGGCACGCGAGCCAAACCGAGGCGCGGCCTCGTCCGCGCCGGACGGTTCGGAACCTACATGCTCGAGCAGAGCATTTAGCCCGCCCTCTGTTTTGGCGGGCGTAGCGTTTGCCTCTGACTCGGCGACCAGCCGAGCGAGCCCGCTTGCGGGCGGGGCAGGATTGAGCTGAGCCGGAGGCGAAGTTAGCGCGCCGTCTGCGGCAAGCGTAGCCTCTGCCTCGGTCTCCGACAGGAGCCGAGTTAGACCGCCAACGGCGGGCGTAGCTTCCGACTCGGTCTCCGCTAGGAGCCGAGAGAGCCCGCCCAAAGCGGCGGGCGGAGCCCCGGGCGCATCGATGGTGGTCGCCCGGGTCGCGGCTTGAGTGACTGCCTGCCCGGCGGCAGTGACAGTTCCTGACACTGCTGCACCCACGATTAGGGCGTTGACGACGCCGTCGTCAATCGGGCGGTCGGGATCGAATCCGACCAGCGACCGGGCAACCACGTTTTGCCACCCCTGTTGACCGGCCTCCGACGCTCCGCCGACGGCCGAGTTGACGCCCACGGAGGCAGCAAGCTGACCCACGGTCAGCTTGCCGCGCAGAGGCTTTAGGATTTTGCCGATGATCAGCTTGTCGGCGGCGACATCGAGCGCCGCGGCGGGCACGTTGGCGAAGCCAGCGCGGTCCGCAGTGGCCTCGTCCGCACCGTTCGCAAGGGCGTCGTCGCGCCCTTGCTGGAAAAGCTGACCGATGGTGACGCTCGGGCCCGCACCGGGCACGGCGTAGAGGGGCAACGTCCCTGCGGCTTGCCCCAGGCCGGCGATGATTTGACCGCCGAGCGACTGCGCGAAGGCGTCATCGACGGGGAGCGCGTCGCGGATCCTGCCGCGCGTATCCGCGACCGCCTCCGCGTAGCCGCCGGGAAGGCTGGCCGAGGTCGGGCGCGTGCGCACGGCTTCGGCCTGCGGCGCAGTCGCGGCCTAGATGCCCGCGAGGCTTTCGCGAATCTTCGCGATCTGCTCGCGGCGCGTCGGGTGCGGGCTCTGGGCCTCCGACCGCTGCAACTCGCCAAGCGTCCGCTGCAACCCCTGCCACTGCGCACCGCGGGCGCGCTCCGTATCATTGCGGCGGTCGAGCTGGTCGGCGATGCGGGCGACGCCCTCGAGGCCTGAGTAAAGTCCCTGATCGAGCGCCCCCTGTCCGGCTTGGTTTATGGCGTTGCGTGCCGTCGATTGCCGGGGCGCTGGCTCCTCGTCTCCGAGCGCCTGCATCAGTGCGGCGAGCCCGCCGCGCTCGGTTGGCTTAGTCGTCCCCGGTTTGGGGACTGTCGGGCTGGTTTCGTCGCGGGCTTGGCCGGTGTCGGCGTCGTCTGCGACGGCGGCACCGGTTTTTTTTAAGAGTTCTGAAAGTGACATGGGCGGAATAAACTAAGCGGCTTTTGCGGGAGTGAGTTTGCGGGCGGCGTCGGCGTCGGTTGCCGGATCGATCAACAACTCTTCGTTGGCGGCGATGTCGCGAGCGGCGATAATCAGTCCTTCGCCGTGGCGATCGATAGCGCCCTCGATGCTGTTAGGCTCGATGCCAGCGGGCGCGAAATTCCACCAACGAGCGATGTCGCCACAAATGACGAATTCAGTGGAGCGGCGCGGGTTGATATAGCCGAAATGAAGATCTACGTCGCGCGCTGCGGATAGCGGTCGGCGGTGATCTTTTCGCGGTTTGAAGGCCCACAGCACGGTGCCGGCCTTGATAGGTTTGCGCGCGAAAAGCCCCGTGCCGTGCACGATGCTGGGCGCGACGTGTGCGGAAATTTTAAGCACTGGTTTTTTCCTCCCCGAAGTAGCGGAAGTTGGGTTGATCGTAGGGCACCTGGTCGGCGATGTTGCTCACGTCGCATCCAAGCCGAGGGCATGGCACGGCGGGGCGCTTCTCGCGGCGGTCCACGCAGGCAATGCAGACGTGGGCATAATCGCTGTTTGCGCGCTTATCCTTATACTCGCATCGGCCTTTTACGTAGTAACGGTCTGACTGCTGTGGAACACCATGGGTCTCGGTATAATTCCAGATATCAGCGTCGGTCCACTGACGCAGGGGAAACGCGGCGTCGGGTGTTTGGCCGGCACCAAGTTTGATATCGCAATGCAGCGTGACCTTGCCGGCAATCTGGTCTTCGTCGCTGGATTTATGACCGATCAGCACGCAGTCCCAAGGGTAATTGAAGTTCCCCGTGGGACGGCGGAGCACGTCATTCAAACCGCAGAGAAACCTTTTTCCGGGTTCAGGAGGCAGGATGTTTTTTGGCAGGCGAAGCACACCGGCCGGTAACGGCCCCACCTGGTAGAAGTTGGTAAAGGCCATGATCTCTTTACCCTCCCAAAGTGAGACCGCGAACGGTGCGTAATCGTAAACTTCGAGCTCCCAATCGGTGATGACGCGATCAGCGAACGCGTATTTGCGGGGCCACCATGGATCCCGATGGAAAATGATCGGGATGCGAATGCCACGCGAGCGTAAGAGGTGCAACAACACCATGCTATCTTTGCCAAACGAGCACATGAACGCAGGCCGGCGATAGGTTTCGATGACGCGATCAATCGCGCCGTTGGCTGTCGCAATGAGTGCAGGTGTGCTCATTGGATTAGAACGCAATCAGACCCGTAGTTGCTGCGGTTGCAGCGGCTCCCGTGGCTGCACCCGCAGCTGCACCCGCAAGGCCCATCCAGGGGTTGCCCTTTGCAGCCGTGTTCGCCTGTTGTTCCCAGACCCCGAGCTGGCCTTGATAGGCCTGTTGACCGGCGTTCGGGTTAAGCTGGCCGAGGCTGGCTGTCGGTGCCTGATTGAAGCCAACCGCCCCCTGTTGCGCGCCTTGCAGCGAGCCAAACTGGTTTGTGATCGGCTGGCCGAGCACCATCGAGGACGCGTTGGCGAGCGTTTGTTGTTGGCGTCCGTAGTTGGTGTTGTCCGCTTGACGTGTCTCGGCGGCAGCGGCGCTTGCACCTTGCAGGGCGGATTGATTCTGCGCCTGATTCTGGCCGAACGCCTGCTGTTGCACGTTGAGCAGCTGGCCGAGTCGTTGCGAGCGGAGCGCCTCCATGGCCTGCCCCTGCTGGGAGGCCTCCGAAACGGCGGCGGCGTCGCCGAGGAAGTTGCCGCGCGCTGCCTGTCCCGCGCGGATCTGGTTGTTCAATTCGCGCTGGGTGGAATCAGAGAAACCGGCGGTATTGTAGTCGGTGAGCGCCTGTTGCAACCCGTAGTTGAGCGCACTAGTCGAGGGGTCGATGACACCGAGGCGCTTTGCGGCGTCGTAAACACCCTGAGCACCCTGCACGCGATCGATGGGCTGCTGTAAGTCGCCGAGGATTTTGCCGGTGAGGTTCTGCCGCGCCTGGTAGGCGAGCGGGTCGGCGGCTTCGACCTCGCGCGCGGTTTGCTGCGCGTTTTTGAGGCCCAGCTCTTCACGCAAAGCGAGCTGTTGGCGCTGGGTGTCGGCGTTATACTGAGAGGCGATTTCACCGAGCTGCTTGTATTGGGCATCGGCACCTAGACCGGTAAAATCTGCCGTGCGTTGCTGGCCGGTCGCTGGGTCGATGTATTCCACCAGCCTGCCAAGCTGTGCAGCTTGGTTAATCTGGTTTCGTAGTGGGAGTGTAGATACGTCGGTGCTAATCGCTTCGCGATTAGCCGCTGCGTAGTCTGGTGGTGGTGGTGATTTGGATCCGCCCATGGTGTTTTGGATTAGAATTTGGATTGATGGTTTTACTTAACGCCGCTGAGGGCGTCTGCGCGGCGGTCGGCTTCGGCTTGGTCGATGACACCCGCCCGCAGCTGGTCTTGAAGTTCGAGGACTTGCAGGCGCATGAGCTGCTTTGAATTCGTTTCGACGATGCCTTTCCGGCTGGTTCCCATGCCGAGAAACCCGGTCCGTTCGTCACCTCCCTCGATCTCGCTTTGTTGTTTGGAGATGCGCCCGCTGAGGTCGGCGATTTGATCGGCGTAAGGTGATTTGTAAGCGGCCGCATTGGCCCCGCTGATGGTTTTTTCGAGGTCGGTGATCGGAATTTCATACTCGGCAAAGCCGCCTTTCGCATCGGCTCCGAGGTTCCGGCGAACCCTGGCCGTCGGCACAGGCGCGGGTTTAGGCGCATCCGCACGGGCACGTGCTTCGGTAGTAGCCTCGTCGCGGCGGCTTTGCTCGTCGAAGTAGAGCGATGCCTTCATCGCGTTTTGATTGTTAGATTGCTGACTGTGAAAATCGCGGGCTTTTTGATTTTCAGACGCGTTAAACGAATTGTTTTGGAATGTTTTTGCGGCATCCAAAACATCCTTTTCTTTCAGCAACTCCATGTGGGCTTTATGCCGCGTGGCGTCACGCTCGACTTCGTATTCTTGCTGTTTTTTATCTCGAATCTTTTGGCTCATTTGGCCGTAGCCGGCTTGAAATCCACTGTTTAATCCTTGTGCGAGGTAGCTCATTTTTGATTTGTTGTAGTGTTGTTTAAATACGGAATGGTCCGTGAGAATTAGTTTCTAAGGAGTGCGTCAGGCGTGAACGCTTGCGGTTCTCCACACCCGGTTTTACGCAACGTTGCCGCCGAGTTTTTATCTGTGATTAGGTCGGGTGCTCCCCGGCCATGGTAGCCGAGTAACACGCGTGCGACATCCGCGACCCACAACACGCGCGTGGCCTGACCAACAATCGGCACCCGCAACTCTTCGGGCAAGTCCACGGAGTAATGCTGGATTACTTCATCGAAGGCGCGCTCGGCGCCTATCACGAGGTTGAATAACCGAGTGGCTTGGGCGTCGTTTTTCATGCTGTGTTTCCTCCGGTGATCGCTGCGGATTTTTTCCCGCTACGATCAGGAAATTCGATTCGCCGCATTCTGACCTTCCGAGTGTAGCCCTTGAGCACGCCGCGTTCGTGGTAGGGGTAAGCGGTCTGCTCGCCCTCGCACACGACGACGCGGCCTGCGGTCAACAGCGGTTCGTAAGCGCGCATCAGCTCCGGTTCGTCGACCATGCAATTTTCGGGAAACTCGACCCCTGCGCTGTCCTTGATGACGACGGAGAATTCGAGCTTTCGCCGCGCTGGCGCAGTCGCGCTGGCGGGCACGTAAGCTTCGACCGCCTCGGCGGGCATGAATCCGGTGAAGATGCGAAGGTTCATGGTTTCACGCCTCAAATTTGATCACCTCGCATAGATCCAGGAGCCTCCGAATCATCGGATTTGCGCGGACGCTGTTTGCCTGACCGCCTGCGAGGTCGCTGGCGGTCAGGTTTGTCGAGATGAGCGTCGGTTTTGCCGCGCACAAACGCCCGTCGAGAATTTGAAGGAAGATCGATTGTGCCCAGTTTTCTTTGCTCTGAACGAGCCCCTCCTGCCCGAGGTCATCGAGTGCGAGGACAGGGATTTCGATTATCGCTTGTATCCACGCTGCGGATTCATCGCGACCGTAGTTTACAAACTCCTGTGCCCGCCTGAAAAACTCAGCCGAAGGAAAGACGCGCACGTCGACGCCGTCGTTGGTGAGTTTGTCAGCCAGCGCCCACAGCGCGCGCGTTTTGCCGAGGCCGGTCGCGCCGCTGAGCAACAAGCCCTTTGGCTCCGCGCAGCTCCATTTCAACACGCGCTCAATCTGTGCGCGGTTTTTAATAAGTCCCGGATGCGACCAATCACTTTGCCGGTAGATTACCGGACAACTTTTCTCCCACCGCTCGCGCCTGGCGGCGTGCACGCGCTGGCGCGTATCCGCTTCGTGATCGAAAGGCGGCGCGGGCGGTAGAGTCACGCCGTCCAGCCCGAGGCTGCTACGCCAGCCAGTCACGGCATCGCCAAGCATGACGGTCTGATTATCCCGTTTGTAAGATTCTGGATTTAATGCGGTGGCCATAAGCTCCGGTATTTTCTGCACTTTATTAGGTATTTTACGGGTAAACTAATAAATTTAGCCTTGGCTAAACTTACCATGTTTTGGTGGGCTAAAATGCTTTCTGAAAGCGGCTGTCGAGTGTTGCGCCTCGCGATTGGGTAGCCGCGTTTTTCGGTTCATAGATCGCTCGGTAGCCGCGTCCGATGCTGAACCGAATTGCCGCGGTAGCCCGCTCGTTACCCATGAATTCAAGTTGCTCGGCGAGGGCTCGCGCCGCAGGCGGTGTCAGTGGGCGGCGAAGCGCTCGCATGTGTTCCTGCCAGTCGGTCCATGCACCGCAGAGTTCAGGCGACCAAGTAACTGGCGCAGGAGTGGCCGGGCAGATTGATGCTTTCCGCCTCGGTTTTGCCGATGAAGAAGCTGCCAGTGTCAACACTTCGGCATCATCGCCTGATGGTTCTAATGACGGTTCTATGACGGTTCCTGATGGTTTGGGCGGTGTAATGCCGCCCCTTTTGGTCGTGGATGCCCCCCCCTCGTGTCGCGAATGCCGCCCCTCCTTGTCGTGGATGCCGCCCCATGACAATTTGCCGCCCCCGGTCAGGACACGAAACCGATGCGTTCCATGGCGTCCTGCAAGAGGCTCAATTTCCAGCTCACCGAGCTTTTGCAAATAGGAGAGCGTGCGTTGGACGGTTCGCCGATTGACCCGGCTTTTGCGCGCCAAGGTTTCGATTGCAGGATATGCAAAACCTTCATCATCGGCAAAATCTCCGATGGCCAGCAATGTGAGCAAAGCCGCGCCATGGGCTCGGCTCTCTGACCAGATTTTTGTCATCACTGCGATACTCACGCAGCGGCCTCCTGTTTGTTTTGCTGATCGGCGAGCGTGCGCAGGTAGTTAAGCAGGCTTTGCGTTTCGATTAAGCGCACACCCCGAATGGCTCCGGGCTTCTTGATGGACACTGATCGGACCGCGCGGGCATTCACGAGGTCGTAAAGGACGTTGCGACGAAGGCCCGTCAACGGCTCGGCTTTGCCCGGTGCTGGGATGCGAATCCATTCCGGCAGCGCGACGGGTGCGCTTTGGGGAGGTGTTAACTTTTGCGGGTGCATGTCCGCAACTAGGGCGGACGCTGACAAACGGTGAATCCTGCAGAGTTACCCCAAGAATTTATTTGCGGGTAACTCCGAGAGCTTGCGCGAGTGACTTGTCGAGTTTTTGCCGAACTACACTCTTGGGGACCGATGCGCCTCGTTTTTTGTCCTCAACCGTTTTGGGCAGATGATGCCAGTCTGGATGACGACGAATGGCTTCATCTCCGCCGTATCGATGACAGGTGTATTTCCAAAGAGCGTCTTGCCACTTTACCAAGTTCTCGCGGCTCGGCGGTGGTAGCGACGCGGCGAGTTCGATGATTTTATGCGGTAGCTCGATGGAATGCGTTTCGAAGAGATAGGATGCCGCCGCTGCGGTATCCGCAAAACGTTGTTTTGCGATCTGCGCAGCCTGCATATGCTGAGTGAATCTAAAAGCCTCGCGGAATTGCGGTGTTTCCAAACTGCCTTTGCCTGGAACAACGGCTTTGCCGCTGCCAATTTTCGAGCGCGGTATCAGTTTTTCAGCTTTTTTTCTATCTCCGGGCCATGTCGAAAAATGCAACGGCCACTGATTAGACTGAGCGGCGACAGCAAGCACCTCGGCGTTGCGCTTTGGATCGCTGGCGAGGCACACGAGCTGCGCAGCGGCGCTTGCTCCTGCGGTGACTAAAAAGCGCAACGCGGCGTCTCTAAGCTCGGGATCTTCGCAGCGCGATGCGATTCCATGCAGCAAGTTGATTGACTCGCGGGCTTGCTGAAAAATCCGAGTGAGCTGACGTTGGTTTTCGGTTAAGGTGGCTTGGTCGTCGCTGATCATTACGCGAAGATATCCGGGAGTTTTTCGATTGCGGCGCGTTTCGCGTCGTCGTCGACGTGGGTGTAGGTGCGGGATGCTGCTTCGGAGTCGTGACCGATAAGGTCCATGACGACGGCTTGAGAGACACCTGCCACTTTGAGCAGACTTGTGGCGGTGTGGCGTAGGCAGTGAAACGAAAGCTCGTTCACAACGCGGCGGCGCTTGCGGCCGGCGCCGGTTTTGTCCGTGTTCGCGTCGCTGCGTTCCTTGACGAGACCGGCGTCGGCGAGAATGTCGTAAAACTGATTCGATTTGCGCGAACAGGCGGCAGCTTTGGGGAATAGGAAGGCGCGCGGGTTATCACTCGCGGGCAAGGTTTCCAGGTAGGCGCGCAGCGGCTTCGCAATTGGGATATGCTGGCGACGTTCCGTCTTGGAAGTGACGAAGGAAATTTGATTCTGTTCGAGATCGAGGTTAGCCCAGGTCAACGCGGCGATATCGCCGATTCGTTGTCCAGTGTATAGTCCGGCAAGAACGATACCTTGCCATTCTGGGGAGCAAACGGCGAGCACCTTGCGGAGCTCGGCGAGTGTGAACGGACGGCGCGCGCCGCGGTCGCCGGCGCGAACCTTAATCGTGTCGACCTTGGTGGCTGGATTACTTTCAAGTAACCCCGTTTTTACGGCCTGTTTAAGACAGACGCGCAAAATTTTAATCTGCTTGTTTGCCGTGTTAGGCGACACGCGCTTGAGCGTGAGCGCGCGAAATTGTGAGATGTCCGCCGTTGTGAGTTGGTGCAATTCACGCTCCGCCCGAATGCCAAGCGACTCGATGAAGTCACGCGACACTTGCCCGTATGCCGCCGCTGTGGCGGTCGAGGCCGTGGCTTTTACCGTCTCAAGCCACTCATCAAAATGCGCTCGAATTGTTTTCGTCACGAGCGCCTCGCCGTGAATGACTTTGTGAATGTCAGAGCTGACTCGGCGAAACTGTGTTTCGCTGGCCTTCTGCCGAGCAAGATCTTCCCAGGCATTCGCTATGCGCTCCGCTTTACGCCGATCACTTTGCTTTGTGCTTCGCTGGGTTCGCCTGCCGTCCGGGAGGTTAAAGCAGGCAAACCAGAAAGGGGATCTGGGGTGCTTACGAAGTGAGGCCATGGACAAAGTAACAACGAACGTAACAACGCATGGCAACGTTTATCGAAGTTATTAAAGGTTGTTTAAGAGGTAGAAATCAAAGGCCCTAGGTGCTTCGTCGTTCCGGGGGTTCGAATCCCTCCCTCTCCGCCAGTTTTTACCTCTATGAGAGAAGAGCAGACAGCAGATTTGCCAGTTGACGTGGCAAATCTCACATGGCCCAAGCCTCTCAGTTCGTCTTCTCAGAATTCACGAATCCCTACGGGTGATGGCGCCGATCTGGGTCCGGGTAGCGGGGATCGGGTCGTGGCCCAACGGCGACGCGCCCGAGTAGTTCGGCCATAACTCAGTTTGGTTCGGTCCGCCCCCAAAGAGGAGCGCCGTTGCAAACGCGCCCAACCAGATCGTGCGCCAACGCACTTGGACATCGGGCATGATCTTGAACATCAGCCCGAACAAGGCCGTGACCACGCATAGCGTGACCAGCAATTCCGCGAATTGAAGGAACCCGGCGGGCAAATTGATTCGCCCCTGCAGCAAATGCACAAACGACGCCAATGCCGTCGTGAGAATCAACGAAACCAACAAGAGAAACCCAATCGTCACCACCATCGTAAAGGAGACGAGCCGCTGCATCACGAATACCAGCCAACCGGCCCGACTCGGCTTCGATTTCACGCCCCAGATTTCATTGAGCGCCTGCTGCATCTGAGCGAACACCGTTGTAGCGCCGACAACCAGCACACCAACGCTGATCACCGTCGAAGTCCACCCGCTGTTCTGCGGCTTGGCCTCGGCTACCGTTTGCTGGATCATCTCGGTGCTTCCTTTACCCATCAAACTGGAGACCTGCGCGGCGAATTGCCGGGACGCCACCTCCTCGCCGAAAAAGAAACCCGCGATGCTGAGCACGATGATCGTGATCGGAGCCAAGGAAAACAGCGTGTAAAAACTCACGGCCGCAGAGTGCGCGAATACGTTGTCCTCATACCACATCACTGCAGCTCTGGCGGCAATCGCGGCCCAAGTCGGTAGACGAGGCTTTTTCATTTTACCAGGTGTGCCTCTGCGACAGACCACCTCGACGATAAGGGGTGCGATCCGCACCGAACGAAAAATCTTATTGGATGAATTCACGCATTCGCGCCTTGGCTAGAACCAGTTGAGTGGTTTGCCTCTGCGTTTCGTGTCCACCACCGAGTCAACATCGCCGAAACGCACCCTGTCCTTGGGCGTCATCTTCCTCACGCTCTACATCGACCTGGTGGGCTTCTCCATCATCTTCCCGCTCGGACCCGATCTCCTGAAGCACTACCTCGCGGTCGACGGCAATGGCGGGCTGCTCGGCGCGATGCTCGATCAGATCAACGCCATGGCCCGCGCGCTCGGCAACGAGACCCACCTGCCGGAGGTCCTCTTCGGCGGCATCATCAGCTCGCTATTCTCCATTCTCCAATTCGTTTTCGCACCCTTCTGGGGAACTCTCTCCGACAAACGCGGACGTCGCCCCATCCTGTTACTCACCGTGGCGGGAACTGCATTCAGTTATCTGCTCTGGGTGGTCAGCGGCTCATTCTGGCTTTTCCTTATCGCCCGTCTTGTGGCCGGGGCCTTTGGTGGAAATCTTTCGGTCGCCACCGCCGCCGTCGCCGATGTCACCACGCGAGCCGAACGCTCCAAAGCGATGGGCGTGGTCGGCGCCGCGTTTGGTCTCGGTCTCGTAACAGGTCCGATGATCGGTGCCTTCACCGCCAACATCAATCTCCTCGACCACTACCCGAGTCTCGCCGCGTGGGGCATCAATCCCTTTTCGGTGCCCGCGCTCTTCTCGCTGGTTTTGAGCATCGTCAACCTCATCTGGATTCAGCGCCGCTTCAGTGAAACCCGCCCTCAGTCTGCTCGGAGCGAACAGGCGGAAACCCGCCTGCGCAACCCGCTCCGCGCGATCCTCTCGCTGGACGACTCTCGCATTCGCGGCGTCAATCTCGTGGCTTTTGTTTACTCGGTCGCATTCGTCGCGATGGAGGCGTCCTTGGTCTTTCTCAGCGCCGAGCGCTTCGACTACAGCGCGCGTCAAAACGGGCTGCTCATGGGCTTCCTCGGCCTGTGCTCAATCATTACGCAAGGCGTGATCGTTCGCCGACTGCTGCGCACCGTCTCGGAAACCCGCGTGCTCGGCGGCGGTTTGATCGCCTCCTCCGTGGGACTCGTGCTCATCGGCATCGCGCCGACGCCCGTCTGGCTCTACATCGGAATCGCCCTGCTCGCGCTTGGTTCCGGACTCGTCAATCCGTCCACCACGGGCCTGATTTCACTCTACGCCGGAGCCGACGAACAAGGCCGCGTGCTCGGTATCTTCCGTTCGCTGGGTTCGCTCTCGCGGGCCATCACGCCGATCACCGCCGGCATCATCTTTTGGACGTTCGGCTCCGAAGTGGTTTTCCTCGGCGCGGCCGTCTTGGCGATCGGAGCCTGGGTCGCCGCCACGCGACTGCCACAACCGCAGAAGTAAGCGATTAAGGGAGGGACGACCTCTGTGTCGTCCGGTGTTTGGAACCGAGCGGGCGACACGGAGGTCGTCCCTCCCTCAACTATCAACCCACCGCTTTGCGCAGCAGGAACACCGCGGCTCCATCATGGCCGTCCACCCATGGCAGGCTGAGGCGCTTCGCTTCCAACGTGTAGCGCCCGCGGGTCTTTTCGAGGAACGTGGTGATCACGCTTTCGTTCTCTTCGGCGTCGAGGCTGCACGTCGAGTAAACCAAGCGTCCGCCCGGGGCCACGAACCGCGCCGCCGCGCTTAACAAGTCACCCTGTTGACGTGCGTGTTTCGCAAAATCCGACACCTGCAACCGCCACTTTACATCCACCCGGTGCCGCATCACTCCGGTGTTGGAACAGGGCGCATCCAGCAGCACGGCGTCGTAGGCTTTCGGCAGGTTATGCTCTTCGAAAATCCCCAGCCGCTCCGCCTGCAACAGATCGCCCTGGACGAGGGCCACGTCGCCCTTTGCACGCGACAAGTTTTGCTTCAAACGCTCAATCCGTGGTCCGGGCAGATCGAGCGCGACGACGCGACCCGCGCCCATGGCATCGGCGATGGCGAGGCTCTTGCCTCCGGGCGCGGCGCACGCATCCAAAACTGTCTCGCCTGACTTTGGCGCCAACAACTCGACGGCATGCCGAGTCGCCGGATCTTGAAGAAACAACGTGCCGTCGTTCACCAGCGACTCCACGCGAGCCCAGCTGCCCGACTTCACTTCGTAAAAACCCGGCCAAGCGGTTGCCGTAAAGAGCGTCGCGTCCTCGCCCGCCGGGGCCTCCGGCAAACGCCAACGAGCATAAACCGGAGCGGGCTTCTGGTTCCATTCCAGCAACGAACGCGCGCCCGCTGCTCCGAATTGCGCGAGCCAACGGCGCACCAGCCACTCGGGATGCGAGTAATAAGCCGCCAGTTCCGTCGCGCCCGCGAGTTTCGGCGACTCGGTTTGCTCGGCGAGGGCCGCGGCGATTTTGCGCACCACCGCGTTGACGAGTTTCGCCTCGGGCTGGCTGGCGAGCGACTTGGTTTGCTCCACTGCGTGATGAACCACGCGGGCGGTGTGACCGTCCCCGCCACCCTCGATCAGTTCGTAGCCGGCGATGAGCAGAACCGCCTTGATGATCGCACGCGGAGGTCGCGCCAACAGCGGGGTGAAGATCGCCTCGATGCGACCGAGATGGCGCACCGCGCCGAAGAGCAGATGCTGGCAACGCCCGCGTTCCGCACGACCGAGTGAGCGCGGCAGGCTGTCGAGCAACACGTCGACGCGCTCGTTGTTTTCGAGCCACCGAACCAACAGCTCGGCCGCAATGGACCAGGCATCGACCGGCGCTGACGCTTTAAAAGGCTTTGTCATTCGTCACTAACGCCCACCCCCGCACTCATCGGCAAGCCCTAACCTTACCCCGCCTAACACCTACAGCCCCGATAAAAGCATAACCCAATGGGTTATACTTTTATCGGGGATCTGATCACGTTCGGCGGGCAGGTTGCGTTCTCGGGACACGTTTGTAAGCTGGGGCCTTCAAATGTAAATCGACCGCCAATCACGGGAATAATCCACCGTGTCCCTGCTCACACATCATATGAAATGGACCGCCTTGCTCCTTTGCGCGCCGCTCGCCGCTGCTTCTTATCTCTTCTCTCAAGCACCCATGAAATCCACCCAAGCCACCACTGGCCCAACCAATGATGCCGAATGCTTGTCCGCCTGCGGACTTCCCTCCAACGTCATCATCGACATGTCGAAAACCAGCGTTCAACGCACCGACGCCGAGTGGAAAAAGTTACTCACGCCAATCCAATTTAAAGTAGCCCGCCAACAAGGCACCGAGCCACCGTTCCAAAACGAGTATTACAACCACAAGGCCGACGGCGTTTATTTCTCGGTGTGCAGCGACACCCCGCTCTTTGACAGCAAAGACAAATTCGACAGCGGCACCGGTTGGCCGAGCTTCACCAAGCCCATGGAGCCTCTCTTCATTAAGGAGCAGACCGACGTCAGCCACGGAATGATGCGCACCGAGGTCCACGTGGCCAACGACGGCGCTCACCTCGGTCACGTCTTCAGCGATGGTCCGGCACCGACCTACAAACGCTATTGCATCAACTCGGCCTCGCTCCGCTTCATGCCGCGCAAGGACTACGAGGTGTGGGTCGCCAAGCAGAAAACCGCCGCCCTGCCCGCCACCGCCGCCGCCAACTCCGCGCCTTGAGAACGATGAACGCACGTCTCCTCCTCGCGCTCACCACGCTCGGCTTCGGCGCAGTGCCCGCGACCAGCCAGGCCGATTCAGTCGTTCTCGGCGGCGGGTGCTTCTGGTGTGTCGAAGCCGCCTACGAGTTGAAACCGGGCGTGACCGCCGTCACCAGCGGTTACGCCGGCGGGTCCACCCAGAACCCGACCTACCAGAAAATCCTGCAAAAAGACACCGGCCATGCCGAGGTCGTGAAGGTTGACTATGACCCCGCAAAAATATCCCTCGACGAGCTCTTCGCCTTCTTCTGGAAAGTTCACGATCCGACCCAGGTCGGCGGTCAGGGCAACGACCACGGTCCGCAATACCGCTCGATCATTCTCTACGCGGACGGCGCCCAAAGAGCCGCCGCCGAAAAGTCTCGCGACGAAGCCGCGAAAACGTGGACCAAGCCCCTTGCGACTGAGCTCGTGCAACTCACGACGTTTTGGCCCGCCGAGGACTACCACCAAGACTATTTCGCCAAGAATCCGAACGCCGGCTACTGCGTCCTCGTGATCAAGCCCAAGATCAAGAAACTCAAAAAAGAGATGTCGGCAAAGCCCTGATAGCGCCGGCCGATTCGGAAGTCGCTCAAAGGCCCGCTCCCGACGAGCGGGCTTTTCGCATTCATTAGCAACGCACTCAAACCCGTTGGTTGACATAAGCGCCCCCGATGCGTTCAACTCACAAATTCACGACTCGAATTAATCCATTTATGAACTCGGAAGCTGTCTCTGCGCTCATCGCCAAAAATCCCACCCTCAAGGCGTTCAAAGCCCAACTCGAAGCCATGGAACCCGGTTCCTACGGTATCCATCGCAGTTGGGGCTTTGGCCAGATCAAGTCCTACGACGAGGCTTCCCAGAAGCTCATCATCGACTTCCTGAACAAGAAGGCCCACCCGATGGACCCCGCTTTCTGCGTCGGCACGCTCCAGATTCTCCCCGCCAACCATCTCTTGGTTCGCAAGCAAACCGAGCCCGCTGTCATCGCCAAATTGATCGAGAACGACCCGGCGCAGTTGCTGGTCGAAGGCCTCCAGTCCTACCCCAACAACGCCGCCACCGCGATCGAGATTGAGATCACGCTCGCCCAAGTTCTCGGCGAAGAGAAATTCAAAAAATGGTGGGCCGCCGCCAAGAAGGCCATCGCCAAGGATCCGCGCATCGCCGTCCCCGCCAAGAAGACCGAGTGCTACGTGCTCCGCGAGACGCCCGTCTCCGCCGAAGACGAAATCATCGAAAAATTTAACGGCACCCGCTCCGCCCGCCGCCGCATCGAGTTCGCCGAGGATCTTATCGCCGCCTCCGGCTCCAAGGAGGTCAAAGGCGACCTCAAAGCCATCCTCGCCGGCCTCGCCGAGTCCGTTAAAGAAAGCAACCAGCTCGATGCCGCCGAGCGTCTCTACGGCGCGTTTGTCCGCGATAACCTCGCCAGACTCGTCGGCGTTGACCCCGCCACCCTCGCCCCTTCGCAAGCCGAGCTCATCGCCAACGTTCGCGACCTCGTCGCCATTGCCGAAAAGATTCCGGTCCAGTTCCAAGGCCGCTTCCTCGATCTCATCAAGGACACGCACCCCATCGAATATCGCGACGCCGCTTTCACGCTGCTCAAAACTTCACAGGGCAAGTTCACCACCGAGTGCATCAACTTCCTCGTTGAAAACGGCCACGCCGAGGAACTCGCCACCGCCCTGAAGCGCTGGCAGATCGAGCAGAACCTGCGCGCTCCCGTCCTCCTCTGGATCGTCAAGAACCGCCACTCGAAGAAATTCGCCAAGCTGCTCAACGACCTGATCACCCCTCGCCTGTTGAGCGCGATTTTCTTCGCGATCGACTACGAGGCACTCCAAGCCGCCAGCGCCCGCCGCATTCCTCTCGCCGACATTCTCAGCGAAGACACCGAGCTCATCTCCGACCTCCTCTCGACCGCCGATCCTGAGACCGCCCGCGATCTCGCGAACGCGCTCATGCTCAATCAGGGTTTCGAGGAGCTCACCAAGAAGTCCCTGCTCGCCCGCTTCATCAAGATTTTCCCCGGCATCCAGTCCATCGTCGCCAAGGACGCGGAGTCTAACGAGGAGCAACTCCTCGTTTCCCGCGAGAGCTACGAGGTCAAGCGCGTCGAATACGAGACGATCGTCTCCAAGAAGATCCCGGAAAACTCCAAGGCCATCGCGACTGCTCGCGAACACGGCGACTTGAAGGAAAATTCCGAATACAAGATGGCCAAGCAGGACCAGACGGTCCTCATGGCGCAAAAATCGCAGCTCGAAAAAGAACTCAGCCGCGCCCGCATCACCGACTTCAAGGAAGCCACTTCCGAGCAAGTCAGCGTTGGCAGTATCGTCGAGGTGTCCGTCGGCTCCGGCAAGGCCTCCAAATACACGCTCCTCGGCGCGTGGGACAGCGTCCCCGAGAAGAACATCCTCTCTTACAAGACCCCGCTCGGCCTTGCCCTTCTCGGCAAGAAGGCGGGCGAAAGCGTGAAGGTCAAAATCGGCTCTTCCGAAGAAGCCTACACGATCAAGTCGATCGGCCGTTACATCGACAGCCTTTGAGGTTGTTCGAATCGTTGATCGCCCACCAAAAGGCCGCCCGTTTTCGGGCGGCCTTTTTTGTGCGAGGTAGGGCGGCCACTCCGCTGGCCGCCTTCCCTACTCCGAATTCCCAACCCGGCGCGGAACGGAGTCCGCGCCCTACCCCTACAACACCAAGCCCGGCTCGATACCCAAACTCGCCAGCGGTGCCGCCGGTTGCACCGACGGATCTATCCATGCGGCGAACGCGATCATCCCGGCGTTGTCGCCCGTGTGTTTTGGCTGGGCCGCGAGCAATGGAATCCCGCCATCCTTCGCCACGCATCCGAGCGCGGCGCGCAAGGTCTGGTTGTTTGCCACGCCCCCCGACAAACCGAGGCTGCGGAACCCGCCTCGTTCACGCTCCAACGCCAAGGTGGTTTTCCGCACCAACGCATCGACCACCGCCTGTTGATAGCTCGCGCACAAGTCGTCCATGCGCGCCTCGATCTCGGCGGGCGTCATTTTTTCGAGTTGATAACGCAGGCTGGTCTTCAACCCGGAGAAGCTGAACCCAAGATCGCTGCGCGGGCCGATTCCGCGCGGGAAAGCAAACGCCTCTTTGTTTCCGTTTGTCGCACGTTTTTCGATGAACGGCCCGCCCGGGTAGCCAAGCCCGAGCAATTTCGCGCCCTTGTCGAGCGCCTCGCCCGCCGCGTCGTCACGCGTCGAGGAAACCACCGCGATGCGCCGCGCCTTATCAAGCGTGAACAACAGCGTGTTGCCTCCCGAGACCACCAGCCCGAGGTGCGGCAGGAGCGCCTCGAAACGCGCCGCGAACTCCGCCGGGGCCTCCGCATGCACACCGATAAAGGGCGAGAAGACGTGGCCTCGTAAATGGTTTACCCCGACGACCGGCACGCGCCAGGCCAACGCGAGCGACTTCGCCGCCGCCACGCCAATCGCCAGACATCCTGCCAGCCCCGGACCGTGCGTGACCGCGACGCGCTCTATCCCGGCAAAGCCCGACTCGGCGCGCACGCGCTCCAACAACGGGCCGAGGTTGCGCAGGTGCTCGCGTGTCGCGAGGTCGGGCACCACGCCGCCGTAACGCCCATGCAGCGCGATCTGGCTATGTATCCACTCGCCGGCCAGCCCGCTGGCGGGGTCGAACAACGCGAGCGCGGTTTCGTCGCAGGAACTTTCAATCGCAAGAATCATGGGCGGCGGGCAACCGGGGCAAGTGACGCTCCATTCCTCTGCTTCTCGTTATCGAGGAGCAAGGCGGCTTGCAGCACCGAGACGGCCGCGTCGAGTTGGCGATCCGGAGTTCGCTCCACGTTGAAGCGCTCCTTAAACTCGGCCGGGTCGCTCACGTCTTCGCGTCCGCGTTGGAGTCGCGCGTTCTGATCTTCGGCGGGCGTCATGACAATCTCCACATCGGGCGTGACGCCCTTCTCATGAATGGTCACCCCGCTCGGCGTGTAATAGCGCGCCGTCGTCAGGCGCAACCCCTCGCCCTTGCGCAGGGGCAAGATGGATTGCACGGAGCCTTTGCCAAACGAGCGCTCGCCCACGATCACGGCGCGGCGCGTGTCCTTGAGCGCCCCGGCGACGATCTCGGCCGCACTGGCGCTCCCGGCGTTGATCAGCACGACGATGGGCAAAGTGAGCGCAGGTTCAGGCGCGGCGGCGCGATACTCGTCGCGGTCGTCCTGCTTCCGCCCCTGCGTGTAGACAATCAATTCGCCCTTGGTGAAAAACGGCTCGGCCACCTCGACGGCGGCATTGAGCAGGCCGCCGGGATTGTCGCGTAAATCGACGATGAGGGCGCGCATCGTCTGGTCGTTAAGCGTGTTGAGCGCGGCGATGAACTCCTCGCCCGTGCGCTCGGAAAATTGAGTGATCTGCACGTAGCCGATGCCATCCGGCCGCAGGCGCACGTCGCGCACACTCTCCACCTTGATACGCTCGCGGGTGAGGGTGAGCTCAAAGTCTTTGCTCGTCGACGGGCGTGTGAAGCCGAGCGTGACCTTCGTGCCCGGCTTGCCCCGCAAGCGTCCAACCACGTCGTCGAGCGCGGGCTTTACCAACTTCGCGCCTTCGATGCTCACGATGATGTCCCCGCGCAAAATCCCGGCCCGCGCGCCCGGGGTCCCGGCTATCGGGGCGATCACGAGGACGTTCCCGTTGCGCATTTCAACCTGCACGCCGATCCCGCCGAATTCATTGCTGATCTCTTCTTCGAGCATCTTAAAATCACGCGCATTCATGAATTCGGAATGCGGATCCAGAGAACTCACGATACCACGCAACGCCGACTCGGTCAGCCTGGGAATCTCCGCTACCGAAGCATCGACGTAGTTTTCGTTCACTACTTCGAGCACGTCGCGGATGTAGCTCGACGAGTCCTGCAGTTCCCGATTCGGCCACAGCCCCCACAACGCGCCCACGCGAGCCACGCTCACCGAGAGCACGGCGCCGAGGAACACGCCGGAGGCGATAACGAGAATGCGTTTGAGCATCCGTGGCACTGTGGCCAACTCATCACCTTTGTAAATGGGATCATCGTCCACACTTTCCCCAGAATTCACGGCCGCATTCCTCTCCCGCTCGGGTCCGGCGGGGGTTTTGACCTTTGCCGGGTTCATGGACCTGGCGCTCTACCACCCCGAGCTGGGCTACTACAGGCAGGCACGGAAGCGGGTCGGCTATGGTCCGGGCACGGATTTTTATACGGCGAGCACGTCGGGGGCGGTTTTCGGCGAAATGGTCGCGGCGGCCTGCGTTACGTTGCTCGGTGGCGAGGCGTCCGCGCGGGAGCACGCCTTTATCGAAATCGGCGCGGAGCCCGCCGGTGGTGTGTTGACGGGCGTGTCGCACCCGTTCTCCTCGGCGCGCACCTTGCGGGTGGGCGAAGCACTCAAACTCGGCGGGCGCTGCGTAGTGTTTTCGAACGAATTGTTCGATGCGCAACCGCTGCGCCGCTTTGTGCGCCGTGGAGGGACGTGGAGGGAATTGGGCGTGAGCCTGCGTGCCGACGCCTTGCACGAAATCGAGCTGGACGAGGTGTCCGCGCCTTGGTTGCCGAGCGACGTGGCGGAAGGATATATTTTCGATGCGCCGCGGGCGGCGGCGGACTTAGCCACAGCGTTGGCCGGACAAACGTGGGACGGGTTGTTCGTGGCGTTTGACTACGGGAAATCCTTCAACGAGCTGGCGACGGCAACGCCTGCCGGGACGGTGCGGGCGTATGTGCAACATACGCAATCCAACGATCTGCTTGCCCGACCCGGTGAACAGGATCTCACCGGCCATGTGTGCTGGGACTGGCTTTCCGAGGCGCTCGGCCAGGCGGGCTTTGCGGAAACGGCGCTAGAATCCCAAGAGTCGTTTTTCATCCATCACGCCGGCCCGTTCCTTTCGCAAGCCATGGCGGCGGAGGCTTCGCGGTTGAGCCCGCGCAAGTTGGCGCTGCTGCAATTGCTGCATCCGTCGCACTTGGGGCAGAAGTTTCAAGTGCTCCACGCGCGTCGTCAAAAGGCCTGAAATTTGCCCTTGCTTCACACCAGAGCCGACTTTTATCTCTGACTCTTTAACCACCTTACCTATGGCCAGAATCTGCGCAATCACCGGCAAACGCCCCACCACGGGCTCCATCATCCACCGCAAGGGTCAGTCCAAGAAAAGCGGCGGCATCGGCACCCACATCACGTCGATCACCAAGCGCAAGTTCCGCCCGAACCTGCAGAAGATCCGCATCAAAACCGCCAACGGCGGCACCAAGCGCGTCCTCGTCTCGGTGAAGGCCATCAAGGCCGGTCTCGTCGAGAAGGTCTAAGGCCTCCCGGCTCTTTGGCCTCAAAAAACCCGCACCTCGCACGGTGCGGGTTTTTTACGCATTTCGAGCGGCGTGCGCTTTCGCGACTTCGACGTATTTAGCGGCGAGCCGACGGCCCGCCTGACGCTCTTCATCGGACAGCGCCCGCACCACCTTGGCCGGAGAACCGAGCACCAGAGAACCGGGCGGACACGTGAAACGCTGGGGCACCAACGAATTCGCGCCAACCAGGCTTTCGGCGCCGATGTGCGCGTGATCGAGGATGGTCGCCCCCATGCCAATCAGGCAGCCGTCCTCAATCGTGCAGGCGTGGATAATCGCCGCATGCCCCACCGTGACATGCGCGCCGACGGTCACGCCTGCGTCGTCGGACAGATGCACGACCGCGTTGTCCTGCACATTACTGCCCTCCCCGATCACGATGCGGTTGATATCGCCCCGCAGCACCGCGCCGTAAAACACGCTGCTGTTTTTGCCGAGAGCCACGTCGCCAATCACGGTCGCGGTGCGGGCGACGAAGAGCGCCCCGCTTAAATCGGGCGTTGCTCCCAGAAACTTCGCGAGACGTCCCTGGGTGGTCATTTTTTCAACCATTCGCCATTGTCGGCCTGCACCCAGACGCCGCTTGCGCTGGAGGCTTCGATTTTTTTCGCCCGGGCCCTGCCCACGGACTCGGCAGTCACGCCGGTTTTCTGTGCCAGCGCTTCGTAAACGACGGCTCGGTCCGCGTTTTCAGCGCCGGCGACGCCTTGGTCGTCACCCGTGCGCACTTCGAGGAAGCCGCGGTTGTTTTCGCCGAGCACTCCAGACGTTTTGAGGGAGTCGATGGTGCTGATGCGTTTCTCCATGCGGGCGCGAACGGCACCGAGGTCTTCGGCCTGCGCGAAGGGGGCTGCGATCAAGAGGGAGAGCGCGAGGATACTCAGGCGAAGGATGGGGGTTTTCATGCGGATCAAGGTTGATTGACGGGCGGGCGAACCACCGTCGTGGACTTTTTGTCGATATCGCCGAAAAAATCGTCGAGTGCGCGGTCCACTTTCACGTTCACATCAACGGTGGCGTGAACTTTGACCGGATCGAGTTTGACGTGAATGCAGCCTGCTAAAAGGAAGGGGCAACCGAGCAGTAAAAGGCGGCGAAGCATGGCGGGGAGGTTCATAAATGGGACTGATGCTGGCAATGAATGTTTCCATCATCGCATTTGGGACGAGAAATTTTGCTTCATGCCCATGCGGAGCACGGCGGCGAGCGGGCCCGCCACATTGACTTCGATTGTCACCTCACCGACGGCCGTGCCTGCTTGCTGCGGAGCGGCGCGAATCACCACCGAGGCGCTCCGCCCCCGTTCATCCCCTACCGGTGTGAGCCGCACCTCGAGTGAGTCCACCCGAAGCGCGAGTTTTCCACGTTCAATTTCGCTCAACGTCTTATACCCGGGATTGGTGGGTGAAAACCACCGTGACAACGGCCCCAACCACGGGGGCAGCAACGTAAACCGGGCCGGAACTTGTTCTGTGAGAAATCCCGGGGTCGAAACGAGCCGCAGCGTGGTGGATTCGCTTCCATCCAACGAGAGCTCGCCGGTCCCCACTTCGACACCGTCCTGAGGACTCCAGCCGAGTCGCAGTTTGCCGTTAATGCGTCCGCGCGCCTCGGAGAGTGCGGTCGGCACGAAAACCACCAAGTCCTGCAAACCCACTCGCCGCATCATGAGGCTCGTGTCCAATGCAGGCGCGGCGAGCGAGACGCTAAAGGGTTCCGCAGTCACCTCGCCACCCGCGATTTCAACCCGCGTCGAGTTTACGGTCACGCGGGCAAAGTCTTTCAAATCCCCGCTCACCGAGAACGCCCGCGCTCCGAAACGCGACGTGCCGATCGTGCCTACCAACAGGTCAAACGATACGTTGCCTTTGATCAGCTCCGCCATCTCGGCACCAGCTCGCAAGGTCACGCCGTCGACCGACCAGCCCTGCGCCTCGTGGCGAGCGGCTCCGTCGGTCATTTCCAGCCGCAATCCGCCCGTCCCAATGCCTTGGGCCCATGTCCCCTCCCCTGTAATCGTCACGCGTCCCGTTGCGCTGACGCCGGCCAACACCGACGAGAGTTCGGGTCGCGTGGCGAGCGCGGGAATCCAACCCGCGAGGTCGATGAATCCTTCCGCGATCCGCCAGCGCAACTCCCCCGTTGACACGCGCAACTCCACCACGATGCGCAGCGCAAGGTCCGCCCCGGTCACCGTCAGCTCTCCCGTGCGCACATCGCTGACGGCGGGCGACAGAGCCAATCTCCACGCCAGCGGACGCCCCGGCACAGGAACAAAGACGCCGTGCAGGTCTCCGGTTAAACGCATCGCCAGCGGTAAAACGCCAAGTAACCGGTCACCGCTCGACGACTTGAGTGGCGACGCCCACGCAATCCCGGACACGCCCGGGGAAATGCTTAGCAGGAGCGCTGCCACCAAAACGCGGACGCACCGGGCCCGCCATTCACCCCGTTGAAGCACAGGGTTGCGCGCCTTCATTCCTCGAAGCGGAAGATAAACTCTTCCGGACGTGCGTAACCCAGTCGTTGCCGAATTTTCATTTCCACATAAGCCGGGTCGGTGCGAAGCCGTTGCAGGACATGCTGCTGTTCATGCAGCCGTTCCTCTGCCTCGGCTAGGCGCCGCTGGGTGGCCAGCTCGACTTGGCGGAGCTGATTGTATTCCTGACGGGTTTGCCAAAAGAACGCCGCCGAGCCCGCGCCCACGCTCAGGAAAAGCAGCAGGTAAAACGCGACGATGATCTGACGAATAGGCATGATTTAAACGCGTCTTCAACAGAGAGCATACCTCGGCTTGAGAGAAAGCTTTTTCCGGAGAGACGACGCTGACTTCGACAGGCGTTCACCCGATTCGCCGTTCCAATTTCACATTCTTTTTCGGTCCCCGATGCCGCTTTGGGCGTGCGTTCCGATACCGCCTCACCTACTTCCATGACCAATGTATCAGAGTTACTACGGGCTGAACGAAATGCCGTTCAATATCACGCCCGACCCGAAGTTCCTCTATCTGAGTCCGACCCACCAAGAGGCGCTCCAACACCTCAAATACGGGGTCCAAGAGCGCAAGGGTTTCATCGTTCTGATCGGTGAGGTCGGCTGCGGCAAAACCACGCTATGCCGCCGTTTCTTGAACGAGTTAGATCCCGCTCGTTACGACACGGCGCTCATTCTCAATCCACGCGTCACCGAGACGCAGATGCTGAAGGCCATTCTCACCGAGCTTGGCGAAACCAAGATCGCCCGTAGTCAGAACGATCTCGTTGCGCAAATTAACCGCGTGCTGCTGGATCGCATCGAACGCGGTCGCGACATCGTGCTGATCATCGACGAAGCGCAAAACCTCTCGTTCGAGGTCTTGGAGCAAATCCGCCTGCTCTCCAATCTGGAAACCGACCAGCAAAAACTGCTGCAGATCGTGCTGATGGGCCAGACCGAACTCAAAGAGGTTCTCGCTCGCGAAGAGCTGCGGCAACTACGGCAACGCATTTTAATCCATTACGAGCTGCATCCGCTCACCCTCGGCGACGTCCAACACTACGTCCAACATCGCCTCAGTCTGGCCGGCGGCCGGGGCCGTCCCGCCTTCACCCGCTGGGCGCTTCGGGCGGTGCATCGCCACAGCAAAGGCATTCCCCGCATCATCAATAATCTCTGCGACAAAGCAATTCTCGCGGCCTTCATTCGAGACTCCGACGAGGTCACCTGGTGGGACGTCCGCCGCGCCGCCAAAGACATGCGCACCCTCACCAAGTAAGAAGGTCTAGACGCGGTTGAGATTCGCGCCAACCTTCTTTGGCCAAGCCACCCATCGCCTCTTCAAAATGAGTTTAATCAACGAAGCGCTCAAAAAAGCCCAGCGCCAGCGGATGGAGAATCCGGCGTCGGTGCCACCACCCGTGGACGGCAGCGCTGCGTCTTCTTCACACCCCATCGCCACGCGTCGCCCGCCGATGCCCGCGCGCACGCAGGTCTTGGTATTAGGTGGCTGCATCGTGCTCCTGTTCATGGGGGGACTGATGGCATTTCTTTTCCTTGCGCCCGGCTCCCCGACCCCCTCCCCGCTCAAGTCACCCCAGGCAGCCGTGCCTCCCGCGAAACAATCCGCATCCATCGCTTCGGCTTCTGTTACTCTGGCTCCGGCTGCTGAGCGCCCGCCCGTCACCACGCCCGAAATCACCATCACGTTGCCCTTGATCAAGCCGGTCGCGGTTGTCGCGACTCCGCCGGCCGCGCCCGTTCCAGGAGTGCCCGCCCCTACGACCGCGCAGGTCGCCGCAGCCACTTCGGCTCAACCTGCAAAACCCGCGAGCTCGCCCGACGTGCCGGCCGTTCCGACGGCCAATCCCAAGGTCTACGAGTTCTTGGAAACCCTCCGTGTCGCCGGCATTCGTGTATCGGCCACCGACCCCAAGGTCATCCTGAACGACCGGGTGTTTCGCATCAACGACGTGGTCGACCGCAACACCCAGCTCCGGCTCACCAAAGTCGGTGCCGCCTCGCTCACCTTTACGGACCCCAGCGGCTTCGAATACCAAAAATCGTTCTAAATCAGCTCGCATGACGCCCGCATCGCGCAAATCGAGTCGGACTTTCCAGCCCGCGCATCCCTCACCCAAGCTCGCTCCTTGCCTCGCGCGAACAAGCGCCTACTAACTGGGGATAGCTCCAGCTCTTCCCCTCGTGTTTCCTCAACGCATTCCCCGCTCAACGCCCTCGCGCCCCGACGCTTCCCCCCTGCAATCTTTTCGGGGTGAAATGCGCGCCTCGTCCGATCTGCATCCGCTGGAGACCGCCCTGATCATCATCACCGGCCTCCTCCTGTGCTTCATGCCGTGGGCTCTCGGCACGATGCATGTGTGGAGCCAGTTTGTGAGCCTTGGGCTCGCCTCCGCAGCTTTTCTCGTGGCGCTCAGTAATCGCCGTTACAGCGGCGAACGGGCGCCCCAAGGTGATTTCAAACTCATCATGTGGCCCAAGCTGATTCGCTTCCCGCTCTTCTGGCTCGGGCTGCTGTATCTCGGCTTCATCCTCACGCAGGCGCTCAACCCCGCGTGGACTTACGTGAGCGACGGCAAGAGTTGGTGGCTGAACCCGGTTGATCACATCGACTGGCTGCCGACCGGTATGATAACCCCCTACAAGGACATGAACCCGTGGCGCACACTCGTCATCCACAGCACGCCCTGGTTGATGGCGTGCGCCCTGTGGGTCGGCATCACCCGCCGCGTTGCGATCCAGACCTTACTTACCGTGGTGGTGGCCAATGGCGCGTTGTTCGCGATCATCGGAATTCTGGGACGAGTCACCGGCACGCCAACAATGCTCTGGGGGCTCATCGACCGGCACGTGGGCTACTCGTTTGCCACGATCATCTACAAGAACCACGCAGGTGCCTACCTCAACCTGATCCTCATGCTCTGCACCGGCATGCTCTACTGGCATTTTTCCCGCGCCGAACGCCGCATGGAGCGCACCAGCCCCGCGCCCGTGTTCGCTTTTTTCGGGGTCTTGCTCGGTCTGGGAGTGCTGCTCACCAACTCACGCGCCGGCATTATCCTTCTGCTGCTCTTCACCCTGATCGCCTTCATCGGTTTTATCGTTCGCTGCACCGTCTACCGCAGCGAGGGACGTAGTCCGTGGGTGATCACGCTGCTTTGCGCGGTGTTCTTTATGTTTACCGGTCTGGGCGCGTATTTTCTGAATGCGAACGAAGCCTTCGGGCGGCTCGGGCGTTTGATTGACGAGCGCAAGACCGACAGCTCCGTGGTGACGCGCACACTCGCCCGCGAGGCCACGATAGACATGGCCCGCGACAAGATCGTGACCGGCTGGGGCGCGGGCAGCTACCGCCATTACTTCCCGGTTTATCAGCGCAACTATCCTGAAATCTACGTCGTGCCGTGGAACCCCAACGCACGCATGCGCTGGGAATACGCGCACAACGATTTCGTCCAGTTTCTCGCCGAGATGGGCTTGATCGGAGTCGCCATGCTGGTCGCCATGCTCGCCTGCGGCGCAAGGCACCTCATCCGCGAGAAGGTTTGGCTGAAGCCTCACCTCATGTTCATGCTGCTGGCGCTTTCCATAACGGTGGCCCACGCCTGGGTGGACTTCCAATTCCACAACCCGGCCATCCTGGTTCTCTGGTGCGTCACCGCCGTTTTGATCAGTCGCTGGGTCGAGCTGGAGAATCGCCGCAAGACGGCGGGATGACGGTCACCGAACAGGGCCGCCGCCCCATCGACGCTCCCTCACATCAGTTTCGGTGTCGTTTCGATAATCCCCCGGGCAATCGCATAACGCGTAAGCCCGGCGACGTCATGGATGTTTAGCTTGTTCATCACTTGCTGGCGGTGCTTTTCCACGGTTTTCACGCTCAAGCATAACTCGGCCGCGATCTGCTTGTTCACCTTCCCTTCGGCGACGAGCTGGATCACCTCAAACTCGCGCGACGTGAGCGGCTCCGCATGTTTCTGCAACGGTTTCCCCTTCAGGTAGGCCTCGCGGTAATGCTCCAGCAACCGCTTCGAAATCGAAGGGCTGAAAAACGCGTTGCCCGCAAACGCCTCCCGAATCGCCCGAATGAGATCATTGGCCGCAGTCTGCTTGATGAGGTAACCAATCGCCCCCGCCTCCGTGAGCTGGTTCACAAACTCGTCGTCGCTATAGGACGAGAGGATGAGCACCTTGGCCGGGAACCCCTCCTTCACGATCTGCCGGGTCGCTTCGAGGCCGTTCAGCCGTGGCATCGCAATATCCATGATCACCACGTCGGGAACCAGCTGACGGGTGAGCTGCACGGCTTGGCGCCCATTATCGGCCTCGCCCACCACCTCGATGTCCGTCTCCGCTACCAACAAGGAGCGCAGGCCCTGCCGCACCACCGTATGATCGTCCGCCAACAGCACGTTTATTTTTTTCATGATGATAAAATTTCCATGGAGTGCGAATCACGCACGCCGTTCAGGCTCCGCACTCGCGGCGCGGTTCTCTTCGGGGGCTCGCGAACCGGTAGTTGCACCCGGATCGTCGTGCCCGTGCCTGGCGTCGACTCGATTGAAAAGGTCCCGTTCACGAGTCGCACGCGTTCTTGCATGCCGAGCAACCCGAGCCTGCGCCGCGCCTTCCCCGCGAGTTGCTCGCTCACGCGGAAGGACCGCCCGTTGTCCGCGATTTCCATGCATATACCGCCTTCAATGCACGGAAAACGAATCTCCACCGCAGTCGCGTGGGCATGCTTGAATACATTCGTAAGGCTCTCCTGAACGACGCGGTAGAGCACGATGGCTTGCTGCCCGTCCATGTGATCGAGCAGGGCGTTGGGCTGAAGTATCATCTTTATCCCGGTGCGTTCACCGAAGGATTTTACGTAAGAGCGCAGCGCCGCATAGGGTCCGAGATGATCGAGCATTTCGGGACGCAGTTCCCGCGCGAAGCGGTGCACCGTCTCCATGCTCTGTTCGATCAAGCGCTGGGCCTCGGCGACCTTTCCGTTCAGGCGTCCGTCGTCGCCCGCTTCTTTCCTGAGCATGGCAATGCTCACGTTGACCGCCGTCAGGGTTTGACCGACTTCGTCGTGCAGTTCGCGACTGATGTGCTTCCGTTCCTCCTCCTGAGCGGACACGACCTTGTGGGAAAGTTGGCGCAGGTTTTCCTCCATGGCCTGGGCTTCTCGGAACAATTGAACGTAGTGCTCCTTGCTTTCCTGTAGTGCATCCTGCGCCTGTTTCTCCTCCGTGATGTCCCGCGTGACGACGATCACATGCGTCACCGCCCCTTCGTGAACATAGGGGTAGAGGTTGACGTCGTAGTAGCGCCTCCCGCGCTCCCCTCCTTTGAACCAAAACCGGTAATGCACGTCGCGTCCCGAAAAACACAGGTCGAGGTGCCGCTTCATAACCGAGCAGAACGGCCCGCGTCCCCACACTTGCGCCAATCCTTTTCCGATCACTTTGTCGCGGGGCAAACCATGGGCCGCGCAATAGGCGTCGTTGACCGCTTCATGGCGGTAGCGGCGATTCACGAGCGTAAGGAAGTCGCGTGCGGTGTTTACGATCGTCTCGTAACGTTTCCACATCTCCTCCGCTTGCAGGCGATCCGTGATATCCTGGCAAAACGCCACGAGGCGCAGCGAACCCTCTTCGCCGTTCCCGCTGGCGATCACCTCGCCCTTTGAGTGCAGCGTGCGGGTTTCGCCACAGGAACGGACGATGCGCTCGTTGAACGAATACGGCGTGCGATCCGTGATAGATTTCTGAATACAGCGCCGGACGCGCAGCCGATCATCCGGGTGAACGCGCACGAGATAATTCCCGAAGGAAGCCTTACGCTCTTGCGGTTCGAGCCCATAAATCCGGTAAAGCTCATCCGACCACACGAGCTGGCCGGTCTCCAGGTCCCACTCGAAACTGCCCACGCTGGCCAGTCGTTGGGCCTCCGCTAACTGACGTTCGCGCGAGGCGAGCTCAACCTGGGTTTTTTCTCGTTCGGCGATCTCCTGTTTCAAGCGCCCGTTGATCGCCGCGAGCTGCCGGTTGCGCCGCGCCGATGTCTTGTTGAGCTGGCGCAGCCGGGTGAACGCTTCGCGGAAACCGCGATGAGCCGCCTCGAAAGGCGAGAGCGCTTCCATGAAAAACGTTTCCGCGGCCTTCACCACCGGTTCGCCCGAATGAGCCGCAATGGTGCCGAGGGCCTCTTGATGCAGGCGTGTCATGTCAAGAATGCCCCAGCCGCGACCCAGCGCGACGCGACCCAGTTCGTAAGCGCGCTGGAGATGCTTCTCGCCCTCGCGCGCCAGGTAATCGCGAAGCGCCTTCCGATATTTAGCGGCCAGACTGGAGTAAGCGCGTGTCATCGAATTTCAACGCAGCCACTTTTTCATGGTCACGGTCGTGCCTTTGCCCACGTGCGAATCGATATCGAACTCATCCATGAGCCATTTCGCCCCTGGCAGCCCGACGCCCAGGCCTTTGCGTGAAGAATTGCCGTATTGCATCGCATGACCCACGTCATGGATTCCCGGACCTTTATCTGTCGCTATAATTTGAATACCGGGATCGTCCCCGGCTTGAATGCGCCGCATGACAATCCGCCCTTGCTTGGCGTGTTCGACAATGTTTCGGGCAACCTCCGAAATGGCGGCTATGATCAAAGTGACGTCGGCCCTGCCGAAGCCGAGCTCAAGCGCCAGGGCCCGCCCCCGCTGACGAGCGGTCACGATGTCCACAGCGGATTGGATTTCCGTGAGCGTTTCATTTTCCATGACGCGGTGTCTGCGCGGCGGGCGTGGTCGTCGGTGCGGCGTTCATGTTCATCATGTATTATGTGCCCGACAGACACAGCACAGGCCCCATGGTTCAGCGGGTGAGCGCCGTTAGTTCAATTTTCATGGGGTGACACTCGAAGCCTCAAGCAGGCCCGGACCCCATACGAAGCGTCGTTCAAAAAGCGTCCAATGGCCGGATGCCGTTTTTGCGCTCAAGCGACTCCGCTTTACCGTTCCTCCGCCTGGTTTTCGCCCTGGCTGCTTCGAGCCTGGGTTACGCCCACACCGACCGCCTTGCCACCGGCCCTTCGCTGGGTTTGCCCGTTCCCGGCCAGCATGCCTTGCACGTGCTTTCACCGGTGATGATTGAGCTCTCGTGGACCACCGCCCGCGGGCCGATTCAGAACGAAACGGGAGGCAGCGAGGAGGATGTCTTGGATTTCTTCAACGCACTCCAATCCGGCGCGGCACATGCGCTTCCTGAGGTATCCGTGGCAGGTAAACGAGTCGCCGTGCGCGCAAGCGGTTTCAAGCGCCGTCCGGTTTTCGCCCCGCTCCGCCATCGGGATTTGCGGGTCGGTAATTCTCTCTACCTCCAGCTTACCGAACCCTTGGCCGACCACGACGTGGTTACCCTCCGCTTTCCCGACGGCCCACTCGGCTCACCGTTCGTGGCCAAAGCAGATCCGCTGCGCCTCAGTCCCGCGATCCACGTTAACCACGAAGGCTACTTCCCCGCCTGGCCGAAAATCGCCATGGTGGGTTATTACTTAGGCAGCTTGGGCGAACTGGACGTCGCCCCCGAAGCGGGTTTTCACCTCGTCGATGCGCGAACGAACGAAGTCGTCCATCGCGGTGAGCTCGTGCCTCGGCCCGACGAAGGATTTCCGGTTTCCTGGTATCAACGCGTGCTCGCGGCTGACTTTAGTGATTTCAAAACACCGGGCGAATACCGCCTCGTTGTTCTAGGCCTCGGCACCTCCCATCGTTTCCATGTCGCCGACGGTGTTCCGGCCTCGTTCGCCCGTGCTTATGCGCTGGGTTTGTATCACCAACGCTGCGGCACGGACAACTCCCTCCCGTTCACACGCTTTGTGCATGATGCCTGTCACTTGGCGCCAGCCGAGGTGCCGACGACAGGCTCAGCCATTACCCAAGAACTTATCGCCGCCGCCCGCCAGGGATACGACAACCCGCTGCAAACCGCAGGCCCGCTTCAGGGTGTCGAATCGAGTCTTTATCCGTTTGTGCGCGCTGGGCGCATCGATGTCGCCGGTGGACACCACGACGCCGGGGATTACAGCAAATACACGATCAACAGCGCGGCACTGATTCATCACCTGGTTTTCGCCGCCGACTCGCTTCCCGGCACAGGTGAACTCGACAACCTGGGCATCCCTGAAAGCGGCGATGGCAAAAGTGACGTTCTTCAAACCGCGAAGTGGGAGGCCGATTTCTTGGCAAAGATGCAGGATACCGACGGGGGCTTCTACTTCCTCGTCTACCCGCGCGACCGGCGTTACGAAAACGACGTTCTCCCCGATCAGGGCGATCCCCAGGTCGTCTGGCCAAAAAACACCGCGGTCACCGCCGCCGCCGTGGCCGCTCTCGCGCAATGCGCATCCTCTCCGCGCTTCAAGCGCGAGTTTCCGGAGGACGCCGCCCGCTACCTGGACGGCGCGCGACGCGGGTGGGCTTTTCTCACGGCCGCCATCGCGAAACACGGCAAGGACGGCGCTTACCAAAAGCTCACCCACTACGGCGATGATTTCACCCACAACGACGAATTGGCCTGGGCTGCCACCGAGTTGTTCGCCGCAACCGGTGAACGTGAGTTTCACGACCGCTTGCGCGCGTGGCTCCAACCCGCCGATCCTGAAACCCGCCGCTGGGGCTGGGTGCGGCTTTCCGAAAGCTACGGCCGCGCCATCCGCAGCTATGCCTTCGCCGCCCGCTCGGGCCGGCTTGCCTCCGACAAGCTCGACCTCGTGCTTCTGCGCAGCTGCGAAGACGAGGTGATCGCGGCGGCCGACGACTCCCTCAAGGCCTCCCGCCAAAGCGCATATGGCGTGGGCCTACCCGAGGCAACCAAGCGCACGCTCGGCGCGGGCTGGTTCTTCCCGCTTGATCAGGCCTTCGATCTGGCGGTCGCGTGCCAGCTCGACTACGCGCGGGAGAACGATCCGCGCGCAGACTACTTTTCCGCCCTGCTGGGCAACCTGAATTACGAGGCGGGCAACAACCCCATCAATCAATCCTACCTCACCGGCATGGGTTGGCGACGGCAGCGGGAAATCGTCCATCATTACGCGTTGAATGATCGGCGCATCCTGCCGCCTTCCGGTATTCCTATCGGCAGCATTCAAGGCGGATTTGCCTGGTTGGATCTCTACAAACAGGAGCTCGGCGCCTTGTGCTTCCCGCTCGATGGCGACAAGCAGGTGCCCTACCCGATTTACGACCGCTGGGGTGACAGCTTTAATCTCGCGACCGAGTTCGTAATCGTAAACCAAGCCCGCGGTCTCGCCGTGACCGCCTGGCTGATGGCCCAAACCCCGTTGCGTCGCCAACATTGGAAAGCGGCGGTCGCGACCCTGACCGGCCTCCCGCCCAAGGCGTCTTCGAGCAAACCGGTTACCGTGCGGCTGAACGTCCCCGACCTCAACCTCGACGAGGCGCGAATCGTGTGGGAAGCCCGCGACCATGAGCCGGTCTTCGGACGAGAGTTCACGTTCACACCTTCAGGGTCCGGCGAGCACTGGGTCGAAGCGGAGGCGCAATGGCCGGATGGACGCCGGGTATTCGCCAGCGAAAATTTTACCGCGTCACAACCGTAGCGACCTTGGTTGTTAGTAGTTATTAATAGAATACAAAACTTCACCCGAAAATCGACGATACCCCAGGTAAGGCGCATTCGGAGTCAGTTTACGGTCTTCACCTACTGAACCTGCCCGCGCTTCTTGTTACTATCGTGTGACGCCGGGCACCGCACTGAATCGTCTGTCGAACCCCGAGATTAAACATACCATGCGACTGCTTTTTGTTCATGATCGGTTGGGCGCATATGGCGGTGCCGAGGTCAACGTGATGTTGACCGCCACGGAGTTCCGCCGGCGCGGCCACACCGTCGGCCTGCTCCACGGCCCCGCTACCGGCAAAGACGAACTGTCATGGCGGCGCCTGTTTCCCCTGCGCTTTTCACTGGAGAGCCATGAGGCATCGGCAGTCACCGCCGAGGCCATCGCAACCACCGCACCGGACGTCATCTTCATCCACAACCTCTCGGACCTAGAAGTGATCTCGGCGCTCACCGACTCCGGTGCCCCGGTCGTGCGCATGGTCCATGACCACAACCTCTACTGCATGCGCGGCTACAAATACCACTACTTCAGTCGTAAAATCTGCACCCGCCCCGCCTCGCTTTACTGTGTCTTTTCGTGCGGTGCTTCGATCGCGCGCAATCCTCGCCCGGGCCTCCCGGTGCAGTGGGTGAGCTACGCCGAAAAACGCAGTGAGATCGACCTAAACCGGGGATTCGACCGCATGATCGTGGCCACCGCTTACATGCGCGACGAATTGCTGCGAAACGGTTTCGCCCCCGACCGAATCGAAGTGCTCGCACCGGTGCCGGGCCCGGCGACCGCAGTCGCCCGGAGCTCGTTCGATGCGCGCAACCGCATCGTCTACGCCGGCCAGATCGTTCGAGGCAAAGGAGTCGACATTCTTCTCGAATCCCTCGCGTTAGTTAAAGCTCCGTTCGAGTGCGTCATCCTCGGCGACGGCAATCACCGCGCGTATTGCGAACGCCTCAGCCGTAAACTCGGCCTCGAAGATCGCGTTCATTTCGCAGGTTATGTTTCACGCGAGCAGGTCGGCGAAGCTTACCGCGACGCCAGCGTTGCGGTGGTGAGCTCGGTCTGGCCCGAGCCCTTCGGCGCGGTTGGGCTGGAAGCCATGCGTCACGGCTTGCCCGTCGTGGCATTCGACGCCGGCGGCATTGGCGAATGGCTCGCCGACGGTGTCACCGGTTATCTGGCTCCGTGGATGGACCGGGTGAGTTTTGCCGCGAGCGTCGATAAACTTCTCGGGGACAAAACCCTCGCTCGCGAACTCGGTGAGCAAGGTCGGCAACGAGCCGAACTCCACTTTTGCTTCGAGGATTATATCGCCGGGCTGGAAGACTTGCTGGCACGCGTCTCTTCGGCGCGTGCGGAAACGGCCCTCCGATGAATGCAACTCAGCCAGCGGTCGCCAACCGCCTCATTGCGATTGTCGGCGGGACCGGAGCCGGCAAGGGCTGGATGGCCCATCGCCTCTGCACGTTGCTGGGCGACCCTGCGGGGCACCTTTCGCTCGACGATTTCTACCGCGATTGGTCTCACCTCACTCCGGCCAACCGCAATCGGGTCAACTTCGACAATCCGCGCGCGATCGATTGGCCCCGGGCCGAGCGGGTGTTGCACGACTGCATCGCGGGGCGCGCGACGCGGGTTCCTCGCTATGATTTTTCCACCCACACACGGCTGACCTCCGACGGCCAATGGCAGCCCACGCCCCTCGTGGTGGTTGAGGGACTCTGGTTGTTGCGGCATGCGTCCACGCGGCGCCTTTTTTCCCTCACGATCTATCTGGATTGCCCCGCCTCCTTGCGCCTGAACCGGCGGCGTTCCCGCGACGTGGCGGAACGCGGACGCACGGTTGACGCGGTCGAACGCCAGTTTCGCCTCATCGCGCCCTTTCACGACCGTTACGTCGAACCACAAAAGCAATGGGCCGACTTGGTGATTTCCCACCCCTTCTCCGAACCCGATCTCAACCGTCTCGCCGAACGCCTTTGGGCGTTAATTCAAGCCACCTCTCTTCGACCCGCGTGGATGCACGAAGCCTTTCGTGCCGACCTTTTAACCCTGTTGGAAACCGATGAATACACCGATTAGTCCCTCCTTGGATCCACGCCTGGTGGAACACTTTGCCTCCTTTGAAACGCGCCGCGGTCGCTGGCGGCGTCAATGCGATCTGCGCATGGAGCGACTCCTGTGGAGTTACCTCATCAACGCGTCGCGCTCGTCGAAACGCGTGCTCGACTGGTTTCTGAGCTTTTGCGCGCTTCTTCTCCTCGGTCCGCTTTTCCTGCTGATTGCGCTTCTGATAAAGCTCGAAGACGGAGGCCCGGTGCTGTTCCCCCAGACCCGCGTCGGCCGGCTCGGCCGCGAATTCCAGATGTTCAAGTTCCGCTCCATGCGGCCCGACGCGGAAACCCGTTTGCGCGCGCTGCTTGCGGAGAACCACCACGACTGCGGCGTCACGTTCAAAATCAAAAACGACCCCCGCATCACGCAAGTCGGCCGCTGGCTGCGAAAGTTCTCCCTCGATGAACTCCCCCAGTTCTACAACGTCTTGTGCGGCGATATGTCACTCGTCGGACCGCGTCCGCCACTGCCGCGCGAGGTGGCGCAGTATTCGCTCGCCGACCGCCGCCGGCTCGCCGTGAAGCCAGGCATCACCTGCATTTGGCAGATCAGCGGACGCGCCCAGATCGATTTTCACGGACAGGTGCGCCTTGACGTTCGTTATATCGAGAGCCGGAGCTTTTGGCGCGATGTCGGAATCCTTCTAAAAACCATTCCCGCTGTGCTGCGGGGGACGGGGGCTTATTGATGAAAACCCTCTTGATTTGCCCGGTGCACCGCCCCGCAGTCGCGCGGCTGGCGGAGAACGAACCCTTGGTGCTCGCCCCGATTCTAGGCAAGTGCCTCGTCGATTACTGGCTGGAACACTTGGTCGCCCAAGGCGAACGCACCGTGTCCATCATCGCGCTCGACCGGCCTGAACAGGTCCGCGCCCGCCTCGGCGACGGCTCCCGCTGGGGCTTGCGCCTGGACGTATTGCCGATGAACGACGACTCGTCGGCGGAGTTTCCTTGCGACCATCGGAATCCCTACCTGACCGTCGACGGAGTCCGGCCCGATCACGTCACCATCACCGATCACTTGCCCGGCCTCGCCGGTGTTCCGCTGTTTGAAAGCTACGCCACGTGGTTCCAAGCCATTCAATCGTGGATTCCTTACGCCTCCCAGGCCTCCGACCGCATCGGCCGCCACGAGATCAAGCCCGGCGTGACAGTCGGGCTGCATTCGCGCATCGCCCCCTCCGCGCAACTCCACGCACCCTGCTGGATCGGTGACAACGTCGTCGTCGGCACCGATGCGATCATCG
Source organism: Rariglobus sp. (assembly GCA_031412735.1). Classification (GTDB taxonomy): domain Bacteria; phylum Verrucomicrobiota; class Verrucomicrobiia; order Opitutales; family Opitutaceae; genus Rariglobus. The sequence goes on from JANODO010000100.1 coordinate 57,832, forward strand.
GCCCGGGAGCGATCCTTGAAGACCGCGCCTTCGTCGGTTCGGGAGCGCGAGTCACGCAAAGCATCGTGGGGCCCGAGACCTTTGTCGGCGAGATGACGCTGGTCGAAAAGTCCCTCGCCAGTGGCCCCCTTCTTATCAACTGGAAAACGCGCTCCTGCCTGGAGGTTCCCGACGCTTTTCTCCTTTGCTCGCTCCGCGCAGCACAGCCCGCCGTCCGCGCACCGAGCCGGGTCAGATCACCGCTCGTCTCCCTCCGCAACCTGATCCCGCATCAACAAGGCTGATCGCCGCGCCGCATGAAAATCAAACACGACGGGCATCGCATGAGCGTCAGCCATATCCCCGAGTTGAGCACGGCGAACTCCACTGACTTTCGCGAGCAGGTGCAGGC
>JANODO010000101.1:0-40096 GCA_031412735.1 Rariglobus sp.
TGCTCGCGATTGGATCGACCTGCCCGCTCCCAAAACCTCGATCATCGCGAGCAAGCTCGCTCCCACGTCGGATCCCCAACCGGCCCCGGCCGAACCCGGCCAGCCCCGGCAGTCACGTGTTCTACCGCTCGGCCATAACCACCGCCGCCGCCGGTCCGTCCCCCTCCCGCCCAAACCCATTTGTCACTTAATAGGTGACAAATGGGTTTTTCCGTTTTTTCGCACGGTAGTGCTTTCGCCGCGTAGCGGAGGCTGGGTAACCGATAATTTTTCCTGCGATTCACCGTTGAGGCGCACCCGTCACGCTCCAATGTCGCATCGTTTCACCCGTGCCCGAACTCCTCAACACGCTCCACACCACCTTCGGCTACCCGGAATTTCGTCCGCTCCAGCGCGATATCATCGAGACGTCTCTTGCCGGTCGCGACGTGTTTGCACTCCTCCCGACCGGCGGCGGCAAATCCCTCTGTTTCCAAATCCCCGCCCTTCACCGCCCCGGCCTCACCATCGTGGTGTCGCCACTGATCGCGTTGATGAAGGACCAGGTCGATCAACTCCAAGCCGCCGGCGTCGCCGCCACGTTTCTCAACTCCACGTTGTCCTCGGCCGAAGCCCGCTCCCGTCTCGCCGGTCTGCATCGCAACGAATGGCGGCTCCTCTACGTCGCGCCCGAGCGCCTCATGCTCGACAACTGGAAGGAAAACCTGAAGGCGTGGAACGTCACCGCCATCGCTATCGACGAGGCCCACTGCGTCTCCGAATGGGGCCACGATTTCCGTCCTGAATATCGGCAAATTTCAAGACTCCGCGAGCTTCTCCCCGACGTGCCGGTGATGGCGTTGACCGCGACCGCCACCGAGCGCGTGCGGGTCGATATCATCAAGCACCTGAAGCTCCGCGATCCGGCCGTCTTCGTCGCGTCCTTCAACCGCCCCAACCTCACCTACAAGGTCACGCCGAAGGAAAAACCCACCGACCAAATCCTCGCGTGGGTCAAGAAACGCGAAGACGAGAGCGGCATCGTTTACTGCGCCAGCCGCGCCGCCACCGAGCGCGTCGCCGAGGCGCTCGCCGGAAAAGGTTACTCCGCCCGCCCCTACCACGCCGGCCTGCCCGCCGAGGAACGTGCGCGCAACCAAGAGCTGTTTCTCCGCGACGAGGTCCGCATCATGTGCGCGACCATCGCGTTCGGCATGGGCATCAACAAGCCCAACGTCCGCTGGGTCATTCACTACGACCTGCCCAAAAACATCGAGGGCTACTACCAGGAAACCGGCCGCGCCGGCCGCGACGGTCTGCCAGGCGATTGCTTGCTGCTGTTCTCCGCCGGCGACGCCGCGAAGCAGACGCACTTCATCGACGAGATGACCAACGACCAGGAGCAGCAGGTCGCCCGCAACCAGCTCCGCCAGATCATGCGCTACGCCGAGGGCTCGAGCTGCCGGCGCGGCGAATTGCTCGCCTACTTCGGCGAGAAATTTCCCATCGATAACTGCGCCGCCTGCGACAACTGCTCTGAACCCCGCGACCGCTACGACGGCACCATCCAGGCGCAAAAATTCCTCTCCTGCGTCTACCGCATCAATGCCGCCAGCCGCTTCGGCGTCGGCATCAACCACGTCGGCGAAGTCCTCACCGGAGCAGACACCGACAAGATCCGCCGCTGGGAACACGACCGCCTCTCCACCTACGGTATTGGAAAAGACACGACACGCCCCGCCTGGGCCGCCATCGGACGCGACTTGCTCCGCCTCGGCTTCCTCGCGCAAAGCGAGGGCGAATTCCCCACCCTGCAGCTCACCGCCGAGGGGCTGGACGCGCTCAAGACCCGCCGCCCCATCACGCTCACGAAGCCGATGGACTTGCCCAAAGTCCGCAAGGTGGTCCGCCGCGAAGGCGACATCGAGTGCGACGAGATTCTCTTCGGCCGGCTGCGTGACTTGCGGAAAAAAATGGCCGACGAGCGCAAGGTCCCCGCCTACGTTATCTTCGGCGACGCCACGCTCCGCCAGATGGCCCGCGAGTATCCACAATCTGACGACGCCATGACCGGTATCTTCGGCATGGGCCAAAAGAAGCGCGCTGAATTCAGCGAAATCTTCGCCCGCGAGATCGCTACCTACCTCCAGGACAACTCGCGCCTGACGTTCAACGATTGAGGCGGCCTCCGCCCCTCCCGCCGTTTCTGAAATGTAGGAGCCCGTTTACGGGCGATTCCTAACGTCCGACCACGCTACGCTTGCGGACGCTAAGAGCGCCTGGAAGCAGGCGGCCTATGATGAAATAGTCGGAATCTCACGGGACGTTGGTTAAGCAGAGCCCGACGATATTTGCCCCCGTAACCACCGCGCCGCCGCCAGGCAGGACGGTCCGTCGTGAATCAATATCTGCCCCGGTTCGAGCCGTGCTTCGATCAAGGGAAATTTCCACCCCCGCTCTTTCATCAGCGCAGGCGCGTCGATCATCGTGTCATCGTCTTCCCAGAAAATTACCGCGACATCGGGCTTTCGCTCCACGACTCCGGAAAGATCGAGAGGCAGATACCCAGTCGGCTCGGACGCCCAGATGTTTTCTCCACCGGCCAAGGTAATCAGATCGTGGATAAACGTAAGCCCGCCCGCCATGCGCGGATGCCGCCCGAACCACAACTCAACGTAAACTCGCGCCCGCCGCTCCGGCACCCTTGCGCGCAACTCCGCCGCTTCCGCCTCCATCCGCTCCGTCAACGCATGCGTCGCGGCCATCTCGCCGGCCAACGCGCCGAGGCGGCGCAGGTTTTCCACGATGCCCGCGAGGCTGTCCGCCAGCGGCAGCACATACACCGGCAGACCCGCCGCCGCCAGGCGCCGCGCAACGCCGAGCTGCACGCCACCGGTCATGAGCACCAGGTCGGGTTGGAGCGTGCGCACCGCTTCGTCGTCGACCTTAAGGTAATCGCCCACCACCACGCGCGCCCCCACATCGACATACCGCGCGCAGAAAGCCGAAATACCCACCACTCGTGCCGCAAGCCCCAACGCCCAAAGACCCTCGGTGTATCCGGCTACCAACGACACAATACGCAGCGGTTTTTTCGGCAACGTGATGATTGTGCCGAGCAGCTCGCACCGCACCCGCCGCGTTTCATTCATCACGTGATTCATCGGCTTCATGGCAGCTCCAGAACCAACGTCTCCCCCAACCGCGCCCGCACGCCAAACACGTCCAACAGTAGCTCCGGCGTGAGCACGTCCTGCGGCTTGCCCACCGCGCGCAGCCGCCCCTCGGCCAGCACCACCACGACGTCGAGGCAATGCGCCACGCGGAGGTCGTGTAACGACATGACCACCGTGCCGCCCGCGCCCTTCAACTCATGGGCCAGCGTGAGCACCTCCAACCCGTGGCGCGGATCGAGCGGCGCCAGCGGCTCGTCCCACAATTGCAGCGGCGCCCGCGTGACGATTGCGCGCGCCAGCAGCACGCGTTGACGCTCGCCGCCGGACAACTCGTTCACCGGCCGCTCGGCGAGTGCCTTCAAATCCAGCCGCGCCAACGCCTCCTCCACACCGGCCAGGTCGTCGCCGTGCGCGAACCGGCCTTGCTGCACCACCGAGCGCACCGGAAACCCAAACTCAAAGCGCGCCTCCTGCGGCACCCACGCGGCGCGCTGCGCGCGTTCCATGATCGCGATTTTAGTGATCGGCTCGCCACTCCAGCGGACATCGCCCCACGCCTCCACCGGCAACAACCCGCCCGCGGCCTGGAGCAGCGTCGACTTGCCCGAGCCGTTGGGCCCCACCAGCCCCACCAACGCGCCCGCCGGCAGGGAGAGACTCACGCCCTGCAACCGCCCCGCCACACTCACGTTTTTCAGCGTCAGTGCGTTCATGTTGTCAAGGGAGGGACGACCTCCGTGTCGTCCGGATTGGTGTATTCCCACTGTGGCTTCTCGAACCGGACGACACGGAGGTCGTCCCTCCCTGGGGCCGCAGGTTGATTTGAGATCCTCATGCGTGCCTCCTCAACAGCCACAGAAAAAACGGGCCGCCGATGAGCGACGTCACGATGCCGAGGCGCAAGTCGCCCGCCACGCGCCCCGCCACATCGCAAGCGACGACAAAGGCCGCGCCCCCGACCAACGAGAGCGGCACCAGGCGCCGGTGCTCCGGTCCGACCAAGAGTCGCAGGATGTGCGGCACGACCAAACCCACGAAACCCACCGTGCCCGCCACCGCCGTGGCCAGCGCCGAGAGAACGGTGGAGAACACGAGCAGCTTCCGTCGCAACACACGCACATCCACGCCCAGGCTCTGCGCTTCGCTTGGTCCGAGTGCCAGCAGGTCCATTGACCGGCCGAGCGGCCAGAGCAACGCGCCCACCACCAGCACCGGCGCGGCCATCGCGACGTGTTCCCACGTGCGATCCTCCACCCCGCCGAGCAGCCAAAAAAGGATCTGCGTGTTCCGCTCGTAGGCCGAGAGCACGTAGGTCGTCACCGCGCCCAGCAACGCGTTCAGCGCCACGCCCGCGAGGAGCAGGCGCTCCGTGCTGGCCCCGCGCCGCGCCAAACCCACCACCGCGAGCGTTGCGAGACTCGCGCCCGCGATGGACGCGATCGGCAGCACCCAAAGGGAGCTTGCGGTCGCGCCAACTGCGATGGCCACCACCGCGCCCGCCGTGCCGCCACTGCTCACACCCAACAGACCGGGCGAGGCGAGGCTGTTGCGAAAAAACGCCTGCATCACCACGCCCGCCGAGGCGAGCGCCGCACCCACGAGCGCGGCGACGAGAAGTCGCGGCAGGCGGATTTGCCATAGCACCGTGGCGGCAAACTCGTCGCGCCGCAGCAGGCCGTCGAATACCTGCGCCAACGAGAGCCCCGCCTCGCCCACGCAGAGCGAGAGCAAGCCCAGCCCGGCCAGCGCAAAAAGCGCGAGCGCGAAAGCATGGCGGCGAGCCTGAGCGGCGAGGGACATTCGCCCAGCAATGACGGAAACACCGCCCCCCTGCACAGACTGAAGTTTGCCGCCTGTAGCCGCTTCTCGGCCCGCCGTGCTCATTCGGCAAAGGCCTTTGGATGCAACTCGCGCGCGAGCGCCTCGTAGGCATCAACGCGGCGATGGCTCACGCAACCCAACATCCAGGGCTTTAGCCGCACCACGCGGATTTTCCTGCGCGCCATCATCTGCGGGTAAGGCGTCACCTGATGAAACTCCCCTGATTCTCCGCCGACCACAAAAACATCAACCGGCCACGCGAGCATCGCCTCGGTGGGCAGGCGGGCGAAACCTTCGAGTTTGCCCAACGTGCGCGCGAGGTTGTCAGCTCCGGCGCGGGCGCAAAGGTCGTCAAAGGTGGTGTTGCGACCGGCCAGCACGCCGTAGGTGGTCGGCGCGAGCGCGGCCACGCGAGCGCGGCCAGCGAGGCGGCGCTCCAGCGCGGCCACGCGCGCTTCGCCGGCGGCGATGAGCCCTTCGGCGCGGGCGGGCGCTTCGCCACCTAGTTCGGCGGCGAGTGCGCGGAGCGCGGCGTGCGCGTCGGCGAGCGAAGCGTAGCGGTCAAACGTCCAGATACGCACGCCCGCCCGGCGCACCTGCGCGACGAGTTCCGCACGCGAGAAATCGGTGAACAACACCAGTGTGGGGCGGTGGCGCAGGATCGTCTCGGCGTCACCGCTGGTGAGAAGAGGGAACGCCGCCGCCTCGGCGGCGACAGCGGAGAACTGCGGGTCGCGCGCGAGATGCGAAAGCGCCGCGACCTGCCCCGGCTCGGCCAACGCGAGCAGCAGTTCGTCCGTGCCGACGGACTGGGAAACGACACGGAGGTGCGGCGAGGCGTAACCCCAGCCCAAGATCAACCCCGCCATCCACGCTAGGTGCAGAAGTCTCCTCAGCCATAACGATGCAGTCGAAGGCGGAGTGGCGGGGTAAGATTGCGAGTGCATTTCAGAGGAGGAATGCCGAGGAATACCCGAGAGTGTTTTGAGCGCATGACACGCTCAGAAAAGTGCCGCAAGATTGCCTCGATACCACCCTCTCGGCTGCATCGTTACGGCTTAGACCACTATAGAGCGCAACGCTTTCCCGACTCCCTCCAGCACCTTTTGCTCTCCTCCCGAAACGACTGGATAGCGTCACGCTCATAAAATCAGAACTGCCATTCTGCGCCCGCAAACGCTCCGACACCCAAGGAAGGGAATCCGTTCACGGCGGCATAATCCTCGTCGAACAGATTCTCGACCCGCACTTTCAGCGTCAGCCGGTCCGTCACCGCCCACGCCGCATACGTCCTCGCGACGACATAATCCTCACCCTCTGTGCGTGCCCCGGTCGGCGATGCCGAATCGATATCAACCGCGTCGGCTGAAAAGGTCGCCCCCACGCCCGCCGAGAACCCCCGCCCGAAATCGTTCCACACATCCAGCGTCATCGCATGACGAGCGCGCCGCAGCAACCGCACACCCGTGGTCGAGTCTTTCGCGTCGAGATAGGTGTAGGTGCCGGTGGCGACCAGCGTGTCGGTCAAACGCAGTTTCGCCGCAAGCTCCATGCCACTGGACTCCGCCTCACCGACATTTTGCGAAGTGAAGAAACTCGGAGCACCTGGCACGAAAACGAAACCGTCGATCAGGTTTTTGTAGTTGTTTTTGAAATATGTCGCTGACAACACGCCTCGCTTACTCGGCAGCGTGTAATCCAAGCCCGCGTCCCAACCCCGCGCTTTTTCGGGCTGAAGCTTTGGGTTGCCGATGTAGTCACCAAAAAACGGATCCGGCGCGAAGCCGTTCAACTCAAGGAAACTCGGGGTGCGAAACCCCGCGCCATAACTCGCCCGCAGCTTCAATTGGTCAGGCACTGCCTGCCATGCCGCCGCAGCGCGCCCCGTCGTCTGCCCGCCAAAGTCGTCAAACTCGTCGTAACGCAACCCCGACGTCAGAAACACGCGTTTCACCGGCGTCCATTCATCCTGCATAAACACCGCGTAATCCAGCGGTCGTCCACTCGGGGAACCGAAGCCCGTGCTTTGGAAATGCTGCCATTCCCCCGTGCCGCCAAACGTCACGCGATGATTTTCCCACCCCGCGTAAGTCGCTTGGGAATCGAGCACGGCACGCCGAGTGATCACGCGCGAGGTGTTCGCGGGCAAAGGCGTCGGATTCTCCGAAACAAAATCCCGATTCTGCCCGCCGAGCGTCACCCGCCCGCTCCAGTCATCGCTCGGCGTCAACTCCGCAAAAACCGTCGCCAGCGCATTCGTCTCCCGCTCCTCGCGGTCAGGATCATTCGCGCCGAAACCGACGTTGGCTCCGGGCGAACCATAGACACCCCGAAACACGCGGACCGTGCTACCGACGTTGACCGCTTCATTTACGCGGTGATCCACACGCACCGCGCCGGTGAGCGAATCAAAATCATTGTTTTCGCGGTCATTCTGCGTGGTTCGTCCCGCAATCGAAGCATTGAACGCCGTCGCACCCTTCTCCCCTTGCGACGAAAGTGCGGCTCGCACCGTGCCAAACGAACCCGCCTCGAAAAAGACTGCTGCCGAGGGTGCGCCCCTGCCGCGTTCCGCCGTAATCGATACCGCGCCGCCGATCGCATCCGAGCCATACATAGTGCTCTGCGGCCCGCGCACCACTTCGATGCGATCCGTGCCCATCGGTGCGGCCGCACCTATGAAATTTGAGTAAACCGCATTCGAATCACTTGCACGGATACCATCCACCAAGAGCAACGTCTGCGTGGAGTTCGCTCCACGCATAAAAAGCGACGTCGTTCCTCCCTCGGCCCCCGTATGCACCGGAGTCGCTCCGGTGCTCTCCAGCGCTTGGCTGAGCGTCGTAACCTGCCGACGTGAAATCTCCGCGGCGGAGATCACCTCGACGGCTGAGCCGAGCTGGCTCGCACGCACCGGGGTGCGCGTTGCGGTCACAACCACAGGGTCGAGAATAAGTTCATCGGCCGGCGCGATCTGCGCCCGCACGAAAGTAAGGAAAAGCGTGGCGGCAATGGCACACGCCGAAAAAACACGTCCGGAATTCCGGACGCACGAATAACTGTTCATAGGAGGTTTGCTACGAGCTAAGGCAAGAGCAGCCTCCCCGTTCCGAAATTTGGAAACGAAAAGCATCCACTCTCACGCTTCATTTTTGCGATGAAGAAAACGTCCCGGCGCGCGCAATCGCCTCCGGAACAGGTGAGTCTCTGCCAAGAGGATGTTCGGACTCCGCATGTCTTGCCCGACCCCGCGACCCAAGCCGGTTTGTCACCTATTAAGTGACAAACCGGCTTGGCTCGCAGGTGTCGTGCGTCCTCGCCCCTCGCCTTCACCGGTTGCTAGACCGATTGGCTTTGGACCCGTGCGCCTAAAGGCACGGGTTGTGGGTCTGGATTGATGCGATACCGCAGCGCAACTGTGGCCGGTTTTCACGGCCTTCCCCGTCTGTGCAAAGTGTAAAAAAGAACTCAGGCGAGCGCACCTTGCGCATCGCTTTCATCCATATCAAGCACCAATCCGATTAACATATCAACGCATTCGTATATGAAGATATGTTTCTTGCTTTCGGAGGGCGATTGCGTCCATGTTTGCGCTCTGAATTTTCAATCCATGTCCGCCGTCCCTAAAGAATCCTCCTCCTTTGCAGCGCTGCGCGAGTTGTTCACCCAGCGCATCGCCGTCTTAGACGGTGCAATGGGATCCATGGTGCAGACTTATAACCTCACCGAAGCCGACTTCCGGGGCGACCGGTTCACCGATTTCCCGCACGACCTGAAGGGCAACAACGACCTGCTCTGCATCACCAAGCCGTCGGTGATCGAGGAGATCCACCGGCTCTACTTCGAGGCTGGCGCCGACATCGTGGAGACCAACTCGTTCTCGGCCACGACCATCGGCATGGCGGATTACCACCTCGAAAGCATCGTCACCGAGCTCAACCACGCGGCCGTCGCCTGCGCCTTGCGCGCCGCCCGCTCCGCCGAAGCCGCCACGCCCGGCCGCAAGTGCTTCGTCGCCGGCGCCATCGGCCCGCTCAACCGCACGTTGTCCATGTCGCCCGACGTCAACCGCCCCGATTACCGCGCCGTCACGTGGGCGCAAGTCGTCGAAGCTTACTCGGAACAGGTCCGCGCGTTGATCGATGCAGGCGTGGATGCACTCCTCGTTGAAACGATCTTCGATACCCTAAACTCCAAGGCCGCGATTTTCGCCATCGAAAATGTCTTTGAGGAAAAAGGCGTGCGCCTGCCCGTGATGATTTCCGTCACGATCACGGACGCCTCCGGTCGCACGTTGTCCGGCCAGACCACCGAGGCCTTCTATAACAGTATCCGCCACGCAAAGCCGTTTTCCGTCGGCATCAACTGCGCCCTCGGCGGCCGTGCGATGCGCCCTTATATTGAAGAGCTCGCGCGCATCGCCGAGTGCCACGTCACCTGTTATCCGAACGCCGGTTTGCCCAACGCATTTGGCGGCTACGACGAGACGCCCGACGACATGGCCGCCATCCAACGCGAGTTCGCCGAAGCCGGCCTCGTCAACATGGTCGGCGGCTGCTGCGGCTCCACTCCGCCCCACATCGCCGCCATCGCCAAAGCCGTCCGAAGCCTCCCCCCGCGCAAGCCCGCCGCCATCTCCACCGCCCTCCGCCTCAGCGGCCTCGAGCCGCTTACCGCCTAGGAAAAAAAGGCTGAAGGACTGAAAGACTGAAGGGCTGAAAGCTAACCCTCCACCTCCTCCTTCAGCCCTCCCCACCTTCAGCCTTTTAGTCCTTCAGCCCTTCAGCCCTTTGAATTCCTCCGCCGCATCCAATTTCCTCGTCATCGGCGAGCGCACCAACATCACCGGCTCACCCAAGTTCGCCAAGGCCCTCAAGGCCGGCGACTGGGACGCCTGCCTCGCCATCGCCAAACAGCAGGTCGAGTCCGGCGCCAACATTATCGACATCAACGTCGACGAAGCGCTCATCGAGGGCGAGACCACCATGGTCAAGTTCCTCAACTTGATCGCCGCCGAGCCCGATATCACCCGCGTGCCCGTGATGATCGACTCCTCCAAGTGGACCGTCCTCGAAGCCGGCCTCCAGTGCCTCCAGGGCAAAGGCATCGTCAACTCCATCTCCCTCAAAGATGGAGAAACCGAATTCCTGCGCCGCGCGAAACTCATCATGCGCCACGGCGCCGCCGCCGTCGTCATGGCGTTCGACGAACAGGGCCAGGCCGCCACCCGCGACGAAAAAGTCCGCATCTGCACCCGCGCCTACCGCCTCCTCGTCGATACGCTCGGCTTCCCGCCCGAGGACATCATTTTCGACCCCAACATCCTCACCGTCGCCACCGGTATCGAGGAGCACAACAACTATGCCGTCGATTTCATCGAAGCCACGCGTCTCATCAAAGAGACGCTCCCTCACGCCAAGGTCTCCGGCGGGCTCTCCAACATCTCCTTCAGCTTCCGGGGCAACAACCCGGTGCGCGAGGCGATGCACACCGTGTTCCTCTACCACGCCATCAAAGCCGGCATGGACATGGCTATCGTCAACGCCGGCATGCTCGGCAACTACGACGAGATCGAGCCCACGCTCCGCCAGCTATCCGAGGACGTCCTCCTTAACCGCAGCCCCGACGCCACCGAAAAGTTGATCGTCCACGCCGACGAAATCAAAGCCCAGCTCGACGCCGCCAAAGCCGGTGGTGCCGTCGCTGCCGCCGCGCCCATCGACGCCTGGCGCAACGCCACGGTCGAAGCCCGTCTCTCGCACGCCCTCGTCAAGGGCATCGACACGTTCGTCGAGCTCGACACCGAGGAGTGCCGCCAAAAATACCCGCGCCCCCTCGACATCATCGAAGGCCCGCTCATGGACGGCATGCGCGTCGTCGGCGACCTCTTCGGCGCCGGCAAGATGTTTCTCCCCCAGGTCGTGAAAAGCGCTCGCGTGATGAAGCGCGCCGTCGCCTACCTCACGCCGTTCATGGAAGCCGAGAAAGCCCGCGCTGCCGCCGCCGGCGAAGCCACCCGCGCCCAAGGCAAATTCCTCATCGCGACCGTCAAGGGCGACGTCCACGACATCGGCAAGAACATCGTCGGCGTCGTGCTCGCCTGTAACAACTACGAGGTCACCGACCTCGGCGTCATGGTCTCCTGCGACAAAATTCTCGCCAAGGCCAAGGAGATCGGCGCCGACGTGATCGGCCTCTCCGGCCTGATCACGCCGTCCCTCGACGAGATGGTCCACGTCGCCAAGGAAATGAAACGCGAAGGCTTCACCGTGCCGCTCCTCATCGGCGGCGCGACCACCTCACCCGCGCACACCGCCGTCAAGATCGCCCAGGAATACCCACATGGCGTCGTCCACGTCCTCGACGCCTCGCGCGTCGTCAACGTGGTCAGCTCGCTGCTCTCCCCCGAACAAAAACCCGCCTTCCTCGCCGACATCGCCGCGAAACAGGAAAAGTCGCGCGAAGAATTCGCCGCCCGCCGCAACAAGCGCCCACTGCTCTCACTCGACACCGCCCGCGCCCGCGCTCCGCAGTTCGACTGGGCCGCCACCGACATCCCCAAGCCCGCGTTCCTTGGCACGCGTATTTACCGCGACACTACGGTCCGCGAACTCCTCGACCGCGAGTTCATCGACTGGGCTCCGTTCTTCAGCGCGTGGGAACTCCACGGTCGTTTCCCCGACATCCTCACCGACGAGGTGGTGGGCGTCGAAGCCACCAAACTCTTCGCCGATGCGAAAGCGCTCTTCGCCCGCATCATCGCCGAGAACCGCTTCCAGCCGCAGGCCATCCTCACCTTCTGGCCCGCCAACTCCGTCGGGGACTCCGTCGAGATCTACACCGACGAATCCCGCACGCAGGTGCTGCACACGTTCCACTTCCTGCGCCAGCAGCTCGAAAAACCCGCCGACCAGTTCAACCACTGCCTAGCCGATTACATCGCGCCCAAGTCCTCCGGCCGCGCCGATTATTTTGGCAGTTTTGCCGTCACCGCCGGCCCGGGCGTGGAGACATTCTCCCACGAATTCAAAGCCGCCGGCGACGACTACAACGCGATCATGGTGCAGGCGCTCGGCGACCGTATCGCCGAAGCGATGGCCGAGTTCTTCCACAAAAAGACCCGCGACCTGTGCGGCTACGGACTCACGGAAAACCTGAGCCCCTACGACATCATCCGCGAAAAATACCGCGGCATCCGCCCCGCGCCCGGTTACCCCGCGTGCCCGGATCACCGCCACAAACCGCAGCTCTGGAACCTGGTGCCGGTCGAAAACGAAATCGGTATCGGCCTTACCGAGAGCTGCGCGATGTATCCGGCTAGCAGCGTGAGCGGCTTCTACTGCAACCACCCCGAGTCGAAGTATTTCGCCGTTGGCAAACTCGGTCGCGACCAACTTGCCGACTACGCCGCCCGCACGGGCGAGCCGCTCGCCGACCACGAAAAGTGGCTCGGCCCGTATCTCGACTACGACCCGAGCTAAAGTGATGTAGCCGGGGTCGCCGACCCCGGTCTGGGCGGAGCGTCCAAGACACCGGGGTCAGCGACCCCGGCTACAACAACCCGAAAGCCTACACAGCTGAAAACCGCTGAATCTCCACCCGGTTATCGATGCGTTTCGTCAGGTCGATCGGATCGCCGACGTTCACCGAGCCGGGGACGATTTGATACGCCCACACCTGAAAGTAACTGAGCGTCGCGCCGCCGTAGATCGTCGAAAAGGCCCCGTCGACCGCGTCCAGCCCGCGCGAGACGGTGATGCGGCCGATGCGCGGCACATGGAAACGCGCGTCGGTGGTCAGCCAATTGCCGCCTAGAAAAACCTCGGCGTAGGCATGAAAATCCATGTGTCCCTCCGGGTCCGGCACGCCGATGTCGGGGATGTGTCCGGTGATGTAGCGGGCCGGCACGTTGAACGTGCGGTTGAGAGCGATGTTGAGGTGCGCGAAATCGCGACACACCCCGTAGCCGCGTTGAAGGATGTCCCCGGCGGATAGATCCGGGCGGCCGGAAAAGAAGCGGTATTCAATATTCCGATGCACCCATTCGCTGATCGCCTGCACCCGCGGCCAACCGTGCTCGATGTGGCCGAATTGTTGCCAGGCAAAGTTGGTGAGCTTGTCGGAATCGCAATACCGGCTCGGCAGCGTGTAACGGAGCACTTCCATCGGCAGCTTGCCGGTGTCGGAGGGCAGACGGCCGATCAACTCGTGGTTGTCCGGCTGCGACGAAACTTTCACGAGCGCGTCGTGAACGATTTCGTTGGTGCCCGCGCCGAGCTCGACGCGGAGCACGCGGTTACCGTGAAAATCGGCTTGTTCGTCGAACGGCAGGTTGTCGCCCAGCGAGAGCGTCTCGGCGAGGACGGCGTGATGCGTGCCGGGCCGGAGCTTCAGATTCAGAACCAGCGAGGCAGGGCCGGTGGTCGCGTAGGCGAGCCGGCAGCCGACCCGCAAGGTGATATCTAAATCCTTGGAGATAGAGGGGACGATCGGGGAGGTCGAAACCATCACACGTCAGAAGCAGGAGCCGCGCCGGTGGTCAGTTTCAGGAGGTCATCCGGATGGGTTTTCTCGCGCTCGCTCTGGAGATATTTTTCCCCGCGGTGCAGGTGCACCACAATCTTCACCACGTCGTCGCCGGTCTTGATCGAGAACGCGTCGGTGCCAGCTTCGATGCGGGCGATGGCGGCGGCCTGGGTAAAGACCCAGCGCGTGCGGTCGGAGTTTACTCCGGCAATGGATTCGATGCGTTCGAGAGGATCGCGGCTGTAAGCGCGACTAACCGTAGAGACGGTGCGGCGGTTGTGAATTCGGGCCATGGTGATATAGAAACTTTGATGTGGTGATATTGCCCCATGGCTCTTCGTGACCGTATCCCCGACATTCGGGAAGTGCGACAGGAATCGGCCATGGTGACGAGTGGCTCGCGGTCATAAAAAAGCGGGGTCCGGTTGTCCCGGACCAATTTTCGTGAAGCCAAGGCGGGGTCGCTTTGAGGGCGACCCCGCCAGGTCCAGCTTCAACTAACAACCCCGGAAGTCGCACCTCCGGGAATATTTTATGACAAACAAACACACATTTTCACATGGGCCGGGTATCGTCGATTTCGTCAGAGGCGGCGGGTAAAAAACATGACCAGCGCAACCACCAAAAAACCAACCATAACCAACCTTGCATAACGACCGCCCGTCTCACCTGCGGTTCCGCCAAAACCCAAAATCGCCAAGACCCCACCGTGGCCGGCGCACTTCGGCAACGTTCGCCACCAGTTCCTGCTTGTCGTTGGCGACCTCGTTCATCCGTTTACCACGATCAACATGGAGCGACACCGATAGTGCTCCCTCGCCGACGACTTAACTATGGGGTGCATGCCCACCCTGCGAATCCGGTTCACCGCAACCCGCGATAAAGTCGGCCCAGCGTCCGCAAACGAAAGCCCGCGTTGCTGATCGACCGACACCAAAGCGACTTCGATGTGTCCACATATCCCCGCATCAAATCGTTTCTTCGCAAAAGCTGGCGGTCGGCTCCGTCCACTGGATATGCACTCCCCCCATAACGCCTCGTCCGTCAAAGACACTCCCGCCCCCGACGCCCCCGTTTACATGGGCCTGCCCCACGAACGCGTCCTCCGTCCGCGTTTTTACGTCGCCCTTGTCCTGACCCTTCCCGTCCTCGTCCTCGCGATGGGCCCGATGCTCGTCCCGTCGCTCACGCACGCCATCCCGCCTCGGCTCGCCGCGTGGCTGCAACTCGCGCTCACCACGCCCGTCTTTTTCTGGAGCGGCTGGTTCTTTATCCGCCGCTGGGCCAAATCCCTCCGCGAGCGCGACCCCAATATGTTCACGCTCACCGTGACCGGCACCGGCGCGGCCTACTTCTACAGCGTCGTCGCCGTGCTTTTTGCGGATGAATTCCCCGCCTCGCTCCACACGGAGTCCCACGGCATCCCGCTCTATTTCGAGGCCACCGCGTTCATCACGACCATCGTGCTTCTCGGGCAAATCCTCGAGCAACGCGCCCACGCCCGCACCGACGCCGCCATCCGCGCCTTGATGGACCTCGCCCCCGGAACCGCCCACCGCGTGCGCGACGGCCACGAGGAAGACGTCCCGCTCGCCGAAATCGTCGTCGCCGACCTGCTCCGCGTCCGCCCCGGAGAAAAAGTCCCGGTGGACGGCACCCTCGCCGACGGTGCCAGCGACGTCGATGAGTCCATGCTCACCGGCGAGCCCGACCCCGTCGCCAAAAAATCCGGCGACAGCGTCTCCGCCGGCACCCTCAACACCACTGGTTCTTTCCTCCTCCGCGCCGAACGCGTCGGCGCCGCGACCCTCCTCGCCCAGATCATCAAACTCGTCGAAGAGGCCCAGGACAGTGAGGCCCCCATCCAACGCCTCGCCGACCGCGTCTCCGCCTGGTTCGTCCCCGCCGTCGCCGCGATCTCCGCCCTCACCTTCGTCCTCTGGCTCTGGCTCGGCCCCGCCCCCGCACTCATCCCCGCGTTGGTCAACGCCGTTGCCGTCCTCATCATCGCCTGCCCCTGCGCCCTTGGCCTCGCCACGCCCGTCTCCCTCATCACCGGGATCGGCCGCGGCGCCCAAGCCGGCGTGCTCGTGAAAAACGCCGCCGCCCTCGAACGCCTCGTCTCCGCCACCACCGTCCTCATCGATAAAACCGGCACCCTCACCGAAGGAAAACCCCGCGTCGTCGCGATCGAGCCCGTCGCGCCTTTCTCCGCCGACGATCTCCTCTCCCGCGCCGCCTCCGCCGAAGCCCCCAGCGAACACCCGCTCGCCCGCGCCCTCGTCGCCGCCGCCAAAGCCCGCAACCTCCCGCTCTCCCCCGCCACCGACTTCACCGCCACCCCCGGCCAAGGTATCACCTCCCGCGTCAACCAGCGCCTCGTCCGCGTCCAACGCGCCTCCGCCGACACCACGCTGCCCGCCCACCCCCACGCCACCCTCATCGCCATCACCATCGACAACGCCCCCGCCGGCCTCATCGCCCTCGCCGATCAGATAAAATCCACGACCGCCGAAGCCATCGCCGAACTTCACCGCCTCGGCCTGCGCGTCGTCATGGTCACCGGCGACCGCGAAGCCACCGCCCGCGCCGTCGCCACCGAACTCGGGCTCGACGGCTTCCACGCCGGCGTCACCCCCGGCGAGAAACAGCGCCTCGTCCGCGAACACCAGTCGCGCGGCGAAGTCGTCGCCTTCGCAGGCGACGGACTCAACGATGCGCCCGCCCTCGCCGCCGCCGATATCGGCATCGCCATGGGCACGGGCACCGACGTGGCCATGGAAAGCGCCGGCCTCGTCCTTGTGAAGGGCGACCTGCGCGCCCTCGTGCGAGCCGTGCACCTGAGCCGCGCGACCCTGCGCAACATCAAGCAAAACCTCTTCTGGGCCTTCGCCTACAACACCGCCGGCCTCCCCCTCGCCGCCGGACTCCTGTATCCATTTACGGGATGGCTGCTCAACCCGATGTTCGCCGGTGCCGCCATGAGCCTCAGCTCCATCAGCGTGGTCGCCAACGCGCTTCGCCTGCGCAAAGTTCGCCTCTGATCGGGGCCGGCGTTTACCCGATGGACGGGTGGTCCTGGGCCCCCCACGCGCGCCGCAACCAACGCGACCGCTCACGGTCCATCCGGGTATGTCGCCCGCGCCTTACGCCGCCCTCACCGCCACCGCCCGCGCGCTCGTCGCGCCCGGCAAAGGCATTCTCGCCGCCGACGAAAGTCTTCCCACCATCGAGAGGCGGTTTAAGCCGCTCGGCCTTCCGTCCAACGAGGAAACGCGCCGCGATTACCGGGAAGCCCTTTTTACCGCCCCAGGCCTTGGCGAGTTCATCAGCGGCACGATTCTGTTCGATGAAACGCTCCGCCAATGCTCCCGCGACGGCACCCCGTTTCCCACCGTGCTCGCCCACCAAGGGATCATCCCCGGCATCAAGGTAGATCTGGGCGTCACCGCCCTGGTCAATTTTTCCGGTGAGACCCTCACCCAAGGCCTCGATGGGCTCCGTGAACGGCTGAAGGATTACCACCAACTCGGCGCGCGTTTCACCAAGTGGCGCGCGGTGCTCAGGATCGCGGGGGCGCTGCCGTCGCGCACGTGCATCGAGTCCAACGCACGAAGCCTCGCGCAATTCGCCGCCCTCAGCCAGGAGGCCGGCCTCGTGCCCATCGTCGAGCCGGAGATTCTCATGACGGGCAATCACTCGATTGAGCGCGCCGAAGAGGTGACCCACGAAACGCTGCACGCCGTGTTCGCCGCGTTGTTTGACCACCGGGTGGACCTTGAGGGAATGCTGCTGAAGCCCGCGATGGTGCTGCCGGGCGCGGATTGCCGCGAACAAGCGGCCGACGACGACATCGCCACACGCACCCTTCGCTGCCTGCGCCGGGCTGTGCCCGCCTCCGTTCCCGGCATCGTTTTCCTCTCCGGCGGGCAATCCCCTGAGCATGCCACGCAACGCCTTGCCGCCATCAACCGCGCCGGAGAAGCCCCGTGGGCGCTGACCTTCTCCTTCGGACGGGCCCTGCAAGAACCCGCGCTCAACGCCTGGCGGGGAAGTCCCGACAGCATTCCCGCCGCCCAAGCCGCGCTCCTTGATCAAGCCCGCCAAAACAGCGCCGCCCTCAACTTTGCGCCGACTTGGTCGTCCTCCTAATTATAAGGTTATACTTCGGCCCGGATGATCGGAAGGGAGGGACCGCCTCCGTGCGGTCCGGGTCTCGGTTGCTTCGGACGACACGGAGGTCGTCCCTCCCTTAAAAATTGCGCGGCTCTCCAAGGTGGTTTTCGCTCCACAGGTCCTTACCTTGCTGCGCCCGACCCACTGAACTCCGTTCCCTCCACGCCACCCTCCGAGGCCTGCATGTCCGACGAACCCCCGCTTCTTCTCCTCACCGATCAACCGGCGTTGCGTCTGCGTCTTTTGCGCGAAGCGGACACCCACGCGTTGTTCACGCTCGTAGATAGTAACCGCGCGTGGCTTCGCATCTGGCTTCCCTGGTTGGATGGCAACACCACGTCGGCGCACTCGCTCGCGTTTATTCAATGGATGCGCGGTCAACACGCCGATGGACGCGGCTTTTCGTGCGGCCTTTTTTTAAGCAACCAACTCGTCGGCGTGGCCGGGCCGCACGTGATCGACCGCCACAACCGCGCATGCCAGATTGGTTACTGGCTGGGTGAGGCGCACACCGGTCGCGGCCTCATGACGTCGGCCGTGCGCGCCCTCGTGACGCATGCGTTGAACACCCTGCAGCTCCACCGCGTGGAGATTCGCGCCGCCTCCGAAAACCACGCCAGCCAGGCCGTGTGCGAACGCCTCGGCTTCATCCGCGAGGGCGTCCTGCGCGATGCCGAATGGCTCTATGACCACTACGTCGATCTCACGGTCAACAGCATGCTGTTGCGCGAATGGCAGGCCCTCCAAGCCGTCGAGGCCGAGGCCGACGCGCCATGATTTCCACCAGTAAGCACCTTGACTACACGCACGGTTACCTGGCGTTAAATCTTCTCGTGGAAGCCCGCGACGAACTCTCCTTGATCGACCCTGCCGACAGGGAGACCGCGCCGGTGTTGTGCGCGCACATCGAGCTCGCGATGGCGAAGTCCCGGTGGTCTCGAGTCATCGCGCTCGCCGCCAAAACCACGTCGTTGGCTCCGGGGCTGGAGCGCCCGTAGAGCGCATGGGCCTTTGCGTTGCGCGAGAAGCAACGCATCGTCGAAGCGCGCGACATCCTCCTGCGCGGCGAGCGCGCGATCACCAGCCCGAGTCCGTTGGTGGACTACAATCTCGCGTGTTATTTTTGCCTGCTAGGCGACCTGGCCGAAGCCCGCCGCCGCCTCAAACGCGCCTGCGCCCGCGAGCCCGAGTGGGAATCCGAAGCCGCCGCCGACCCCGATCTGGCCACCCTGAATGGACCCCACCCTAATTCTACTTTCTTAAGCTGATCAGAATACGTAGTCCGCGAGCTCGCTCGCGGCCCGAACCGCGCCTGCAAGCAGGCAGCCTACCTACGGAAAAATAACCCGGCCCTTCAGCTTAACAAAGTAGAACTAGTATGCCGTCCCGCGATAAAACACGCAGGTAGGGCCTGACCTCGTGTCAGGCCAGTTGGGCGTGCGCACGCCGAGAGACTACCCGGCCTCACGCAAGGTGAGACCCTTGTTGCTACACCAATCCGAAACTTCAGTCGTTACAGGCTACTAGGGCGCGTTTTAAAAAAACCTCAGGGCGTCGAACTCTGCGAGTGAGAGGGAAAGCCGGCTGGGCCGGCGTTGTCCTCGGCGGCACGACCCGCTGGGTCGCCTCCACCTCGGCCGCCTTGGCCGAGCCCGCTTTCCCTCTCACGCCGACCTGATTTATTTCAGGAACACGCCCTCAGCCGTAACTCCATCGTGGTTAGTTTTAAAAACCCATTTGTCACCTAATAGGTGACAAATGGGATCCGTCGCCAAGCCGTGGTTTAGGCTACACCGAGGGCGCCCGGATTACGCAAACGGACCTTGAGACAATAACCGGGTCGCTCCACTGTGATTGCATACTATGCGGCTGCTCCCACTCATCTCTATTCTGCTCACCCTGACGGTTCTGACCGGGTGTAATACGTTTGAACGCCGCGCGCAAAAAAAGGCTGAAGTCTTCGCCTCCCTTTCACCCGAAGCCAAGGCGCGTCTCGAAAACAAAGTGCTCAACGTGGGCGACACCGCCGACATGGTTTACATCGCACTCGGGCCCCCCGACGAAAGGCTGGTTAGCACCAGCGCCACTGGCGAAACCACGACGTGGCTCTACAACCGCTACTGGCAGGAGTATCGTGGCGAGGCCCACGGGGGCTTTGTGCGCCGCTCGGTGAGAGATCCGCAAACCGGCGCGACGTCCTTTTATTTGGAGCCGGTCAGCCGGCCGATCTACGCTGAGCGCGAGGAACCGGTCATGCGCGTGCTCTTCGTGGACGGTAAGGTCACCGTCATCGAACAGGCCAGGAATTGAGCTATAGCCACTCTGGAGTGTTGTAGCCGAGGTCGGTGACCTAGGTGTCTCGCAGGTTACACCCGGCCCGGGGTCAGCGACCCCAGCTGCACCACGCCTCGCCTCAACTTGCGCAGGCTTGCCCCCGCGCACGCCTTTCCCACGCTGGGTTTTCATGCCCCCCACCCCCACTCGTGAAGACACGATCCATTCCGAGGCTTTCCTGAGCGCGTTGATGCGTAGGCAGCTTCGTCTCTCCGTCGGTTGCGCCCTGGCCTTCCTCGCTGCCTTGCTTGGTCTGCCACTCGCCAACTACTTCGCCCCCGACTTCATGGCCCTGCGCGTCGGCGGTTTCACCCTTACGTGGCTGATCCTCGGTGTATTGTTTTTCCCCTACGTCTGGCTCATCTCGGGCTTTTTCATCAAACGCTCGCTCAAGCTGGAGGCCGACGAGGCCAAGGAGGTCATGGGTAAATGAACGCCTCACTCGCTTTCTTCGGCAACGTTGATCCGTGGATCTTCGCCTTCTCCTTCATCACCGTCGCCATCACGGTTTGGATGGGTTTCCGCTCGGCGAAAACATCCAAAACCGCCGGTGATTTTTTCGTCGCGGGCCGCTCGGTTTCGGTCGGTTGGAACGCCTCCGCCATCTCCGGCGAATACCTCTCGGCCGCCTCGTTCATGGGCGTCGCCGGCATGGTCATGGCGGTCGGCTACGACGCGCTGTGGTATCCCGTGTGTTACGCGTGCGGCTATCTTTTCCTGCTGCTGTTCATCGCGGGGCCGCTGCGCCGATTCGGGGCCTACACCATCCCGGACTTCGCCGAGGGTCGCTATGACTCCCCGATCTTCCGAAAGATCGCCGTGGTATTCGTGTTGTTTATCGGCCTGTTCTACACGTTGCCCCAGATGAAGGGCGCGGGCACGACCCTCGCCTACATTTTCCCGGGCTTGCCCTACTGG
The DNA here is from genome assembly GCA_031412735.1 of Rariglobus sp. Lineage (GTDB taxonomy): Bacteria > Verrucomicrobiota > Verrucomicrobiia > Opitutales > Opitutaceae > Rariglobus. Next base: position 20,931 of record JANODO010000101.1, read on the forward strand.
GTCGGCGTGGCGGTGGTGGGCGCGGTCATCACGCTCAACGTCGCCCTCGGTGGCATGAAGGGCATCACCCTCGTGCAGGCCATGCAGTATTGGATGAAGATGTTCGCGATCAGCGTGCCGGTCTTCGTGCTGATGGCGGTTTTCGGCGGCTATGGAAAAAATCTTCAGGCCAACGACGGCCGCACCCTTGCCACTGCGATGAACCCCGTGGCCATCGAGCAACCCGCCGAGATTGTCCGCAAGCCGCTCCCTGAAAAGGCGCCGAACGACGAGTCATGGATCGCCCCGTTTGGCACGTTGACGACCAAGGCCGCGAAGGCCGCCGGTCTCTCCGCCGAAGAGAGCAAACCCTACTCCCTCCTCTACACCTACTCTTTGATCATCGCGCTGGTGTGCGGCACCGCCGGCTTGCCGCACATCCTCGTGCGTTTTTACACCAACCCGGACGGCGTCGCCGCCAAGCGCACCACCATGTGGGTCATGATCCTGATCGGCGTCTTCTACGTGTTCCCGCCCATCATGGGCGTGATCGGACGCAATCTCTTGCCCGAGCTCTACGCCGCCACCGGCGCTAAAGGCACTGACAAGATCGTCCTGGAACTGCCGCGCATCATCAACGAGCGCTACGGCGTGTGGGGCTCGATCATGAGCGGCATCGCCTGCGCCGGCGCGTTCGCCGCGTTCATGAGCACCTTCTCCGGCTTGCTGGTCTCGATGACCAGCGCGCTCGCCCACGATGTTTACGGCCGCATGGTGCGCCCGAACTCATCGCCGGAACAGCGCATGAAGATGTTCAAGTTTGCCGCCATCGGTGTGGGCGGCATGTCGGTGCTCCTCGGCTCGCAGGTCGAGCAGCTCCAGATCAACTTCATGGTCGGCCAGGCGTTCGCCATCGCGGCGGCGAGTTACTTCCCGCTGCTCTTCATGAGCGTGTGGTGGCGTGGCATGACGATGAAGGGCGCGGCCACCGGCATGTTGAGCGGCGGCATCGCGGCGCTCGTCTGCACCACAATCATCAATCTTAGCGACCTGAAGATTGTGGATCTTAAAGCCTTCTGGGCCGGCCACCCGTTGCTCCGCATCTTGTGCGAGCAGCCGGCGATCTGGTGCGTGCCGATGGCGATCACGCTCATGATCGTCGTGTCCAAAGCCACGTCGAAAGATGTGCCCAAGGACATCCGCATGAAGATGCTCGTGCTCCACGCGCCGGAACAGCTCGGACTCAAGAACGAGTATATCCAGGAGCACCAAAGCGCGGGCGCCGGGCATTAAGCATCCACGTATCGCCAGAGGCGCACCCAGGGCCGTCCCGCTTTGCGGGGCGGCTCTTTTTTGGAGTGCGGCGAGCTCTCGCCGCTCTGGACGGGCCGGCCCGACGGCCCGCCTCTACGGAGTGGCGACGTGACAGGTCCCGTCGTCGAAAGCGGCGAGAGCTCGCCGCACTCCACACTCAACCCGGTTCTCTCTTTACAGGCCCCGCCTTGGGCATGGAGTCAGGCTGATGCAACCCGAACTTCGTCCCCCACTGCCGCCCTTCGATCTCGCTGCTGCCACTGCCAAGGTGCGCGCCGCCGAGGATGCCTGGAACAGCCGCGACCCCCAGTGCGTGTCGCTCGCCTACACACCCGATACGATCTGGCGCAACCGTTCCGAGTTCGTCACCGGCCGCCCCGCCGTGGTGGCGTTTCTCACCGCGAAGTGGGAGCGGGAAAAAGATTACCGGCTCATCAAAGAGCTCTGGGCTCACGGCGAGAACCGTATCGCCGTGCGTTTCGTTTACGAGTGGCACGATGCCGAGGGCCGTTGGTTCCGTTCACACGGCAACGAGAACTGGGAGTTCGCGCCAAGCGGACACATGCACCGCCGACACGCGTCGATCAACGACGTGGCGATCGCCGAGGCCGACCGCTTCTTCCGCTGGCCCCCAGGCCCGCGCCCGGCGGACCATCCGGGACTGAGCGCGCTGGGGCTGTAGCCTGTGCGACCCGCGGCCGCACCCTTTTGGGGGAGCGGCCCGCTCTCGCCGTTTCCAGCGGAGCGGCCCGCCTCTGCGCTGTGCGACGTGACAAGTCCCGTCGTCAAAAGCGGCGAGAGCTCGCCGCACTCCAAACTCGTTCACGGCGGTGACCAATCACTCCCGCTTCAATTCGCGGGTCATCAACGCGGTCAGCGCCTCGGCGGGCGGTTTACCGGCGTAGAGAATGCGGTAAACCTCGCCGAGGATGGGCGCGTCGATTCCACGGCCCGTGCAGAGCCCGTGGAACGACTCGGTCGTGCGGTAGCCCTCAACCACCGCCTTGCTGGCGGCGATGAGAACAACCGCCTTTAGCCCCTCGCCGAGGTGTTGGCCAAACGTGCGGTTGCGGCTCCAGGCGCCGGTGCACGTCGCGACGAGATCACCGAAACCGCCGAGGCCGTAAAAGGTCTCCGCCTTTGCGCCGAGGGTCACGCCCACCCGCACCATCTCGGCGAGGGCCCGCGTAAGCAGCGCGGCCTTGGTGTTGTCGCCGAGCCTCAACCCGTCGCAACAGCCAGCCGCGATGGCGTAAACGTTCTTCAGGGCCCCGCCCAACTCCACGCCCGTCACATCGTCGCTCGTGTAGACGCGCAAGGTCGGCCCGCTCAACGCCGCCTGCACCTCGGGGAGAAACGCGTCGATTTTCGTGGCGGCCAACACCATGGCGGCGGGTTTGCCCAACGCGACCTCCGCCGCGTTGGTGGGGCCGCTGAGCGAGCCGGCGACGAACTGGGGCAACACCGCGGCGATCACTTCGCTCGGCCGCAGGTGAGTCCCGAGTTCGAGGCCTTTCGCGAGAGAGACCACCAGCTTGAGTTGGGTCGCCAACGAGAGACTGGCCTTCACGCGTTCGCACGTCTCGCGGAGCGCCTGCGACGGACACGCGAGGATAACCACGTCGGCCTCCATAAGCACGGGGGTGAGCTCGTGGCCGATCTGAATACTGAGCGGCAGCAAAATGCCCGGGAGATAATCGGCATTCTCGCGCGTGGAGGCGATGGCGAGCGCCTGCTCAAACCGACGCGGCACCAGCGTGACCGTGTGGTTGAGCCGCGACAGGTGAATGGCAAACGCCGTTCCCCAAGCTCCGGCGCCGATGATGACGAAATTCATACGGAGGGGTTAACCACGAAACACCCGAAATACACGAAAAGAAAACATCGCCCGCCAAGACCTTCCATACGGCCTCATCCCTCAATGAGCAGCCGCCGACGTTTTTGGTTTTAAGAGCACCCGCAGGTAGAACGCACGCGAACAGCTGCCGCTGATTTCCTTGCCGTCCGTCGTCTTCGTCACGCGAGCTGCACTCGAGCCACCGACCTTGATCCACTCACCCGAACGCAGCGTGAGATGCGAAGAATGCTCGGCGCGCTCGTAGACCGGCTCAACTCCGGCGTCGGTCGTAACCCAGGCCGGCGGCGGCACCAAGGCCGCGCGAAAATCGAGGTCGATGCTCCCGTCCTTCAACTTGACCACCCGCGTAAACAACGCGCTACCGATGTGGCGCGGGTTAGCCATGGCGGTGCCGTTGGGCGCGCGGTCGACGAGCTGCCATTGCTCCGTGTTGGCGCACCGGTTCGAGCGGGTGACCTGCCGAATCAGCCGCCCGGTTTGAAGCATTTCAGGCGTGGGCTGATCCGGCATCTCCGAGCCTTCCGCGACCAGCCACTCCACCCAGACGGGCTCGACACCAACGGGCTGGTTCAGCGTGGGATTTTCACGGCAGAATTCAGCAAACGTAGAGTCGCGAAACGGATCAAACGCCGCCGCCGGTTGCGCAACGAGCGGGCTCACGCACAGCGCGAGCACAACCCACCACAGGTGCGGACGAACGTTGGAGAAAGTCATACGAAGAGATTAACCACGAAGCCCACGGTCGATCCACCGATTCGATGCAACACGGCCGGACGCCGCGTCCACCGTATCGGAGTCCGACTTTCGTGTAATTCGTGTGTTTCGTAGTTAATAAATCCGAGCGGTTTGGCTTAGCTTTTCAAAAACGCCGGGATCTTCTCCAGCGCGATCTGCTGCTCGAAGGTTTCGCGGGCGTTGATCAGTTCAAACATCGCGCCTTTCACCAACACCTCGGCCGCGAGGTTGCGGGTGTTGTAGCGGCTCGCCATCGAGAAGCCATACGCGCCGGCGCTCATGAAGGCGATATACTCGCCCTCGCCGACTTCCTGCAACGGGCGTTGTTTCGCGAAGCAGTCGCCGCTCTCGCAGATCGGGCCAACCACGTCGGCCGTGAACGCGGGGCGGGTCGTATCGCGGTGGAGCGGCACGATTTCGTGGTAGCTGTCATACATCGCGGGACGCGCGAGGTCGTTCATGGCCGCATCGACAATCAGGAAGTTGCGACCCGCGCCGCGCTTGAGGTATTCGACGCGCGAGAGGAGCACGCCGGCGTTGCCGACCAGGTTGCGACCCGGCTCCAACAGAATCTTCAAGCCAAGCGGCTTGAGCAACGGCGTGAGCGCCGCGCCGTAGGCCTCGGGCGTGATCGGGCGCGTCTCGGCGGGCTGGGCGTCCCACCAGGCCTGCTGGCCGCTGGCGAGCGCGTCTTGGTAGACGATGCCGATGCCGCCACCGATGGAGAAATAACTGATGCCATACTTCGCCTTCAGCTCTTCGATGAACGGCACGACCTTGGTCACCGCCTCGACAAACGGCGCCACGCTGGTGAGCTGCGAGCCGATGTGCATCTGCACGCCCTTGATGAAGATGTTGGGATACTTCGCGGCGGCCTCGTAGGCGGCGGCGGCGTATTTGAGCGGAATGCCGAACTTGTTTTCGGATTTGCCGGTGGTGATTTTGGCGTGGGTCTTGGCGTCCACGTCGGGGTTGATGCGGATCGCGATGGGCGCCTTCACGCCGAGCGTGCCGGCGACGTGGTTGATGCGGGCGATCTCGGGCTCGCTTTCGACGTGGAAGGCAAAGATGCCGTGCTCCAGCGCGAGCTTGATCTCCGCCTCGGTCTTGCCGACGCCGGCAAACACGCTGCGCTTCACATCGGCACCGGCCGCGAGCACGCGCTTGATTTCGCCGCCGCTTACCAGGTCGAAGCCCGCGCCGAGGTTGGCGAAGTGGCGAAGGATGGCGATGTTGGCGTTGGCTTTCTGCGCGTAGCAGACTTGGACGTCGAGGCCGGCCAGGCCGTTGGCCAGGCGGGTGTAGTTGTCGGCCAGCGTCGTGGCGCTGTAGACGTAGGTCGGCGTGCCATAGAGGCGGGCGATTTCGGCGAGATCGACGGATTCGCAGTGGAGGTTGGAGCCGACGTAATTGAAGTGGTGCATGGGCGAACGTTTAAACCGATCAAATTGCCGGTTTTCCGAAGGGAAAACCACTCCAAATTTCAGAGTGCGTGTCTGAAATACAGCCGGTCGAGCCTTCACCTGAGAGCGGTCCCCGCCTGCTTTCCCCCTCCGCATCGCCCGTAGTGCCAACTCGGCGACAAATCCCACTTCCGGGAAACGACAAAGCGTTGTGAAAATCGCCTCAAAGCCGACTTCCCTCTTGAAACGTAAGCCCGCTTCCAAAGATGGTCACGCCGTGCTCCGCGCCCTGCTCACATTTTTGCGTTTCCTACGCATTCCCACCTTCATTCGAGGCCACGGGGGCGAAGTTCGCCGCGCAGCCACTCCGGTCCGCAACGGACAGTTCGCGAGCTTTATGTCGGTTCAAGGCTGCCACCGTCGTCACCCGGACAGGCACGACCGGCGGCTCCAATTCCAGAAGGCGACGCGCGCCGTGATCACGATCACCGGCTTCGTCGGTTTTACTTGGATCGCAATTGAGAGCGCCAAGGCGTTGTCGGTGTTTTAAGCCGCACGCTCGCTCGCCCGCCTTCCCCGTCGCCTGCTCCGCGTGATGTGCCGTTGAAATGCGCAAGCGGCGGATTGCCCCAGAGGATAAAACCGGTTTGATCGACGATATGCGCTCTCTTTTCTCTTTTATCTGCCTGCCGCTCGTGTTGGTGCTCGCCGGTTGCAGCACACCACCCGAAAAACGTTTGGATCCCCCCGTCGTTCAGGTCACTGGCCTGACCGCTGCGGGTGAAACTTACGCGCTCACGCTGCGGTTCGCCAACGCCAACACGGCTCCGCTCGTCGCGAGCAAGTCCACGCACACGCTTTACCTCGGGGATGAGCGCATCAGCCGCATCAATGACCGTGAACCCATCGGCATCCCGCCGCTCGGCCAGATCGCCCACACCGTGAAACTCCCCGCCGAAGCGGCCGCCGAAGTGCGCGCCTGGCTCGCGAAAAACCCCGGCCCGATTCGCGCCTCGGTGGAATCCACACTCGAGGTCACCGTCGGCTACGACGGGAGCGACACGCTCAAGCTCACCGGAACGGGCCGCGGCACCCTCAAAGCCCCGTGATCGGCCGCGATTAGGGAGGGTCCACCTCCGTGTGGACCGGTTGGAAACGGACGACACGGAGGTCGTCCCTCCCTTTAGCCCCGGACCGCTCAGTAATGCGGCGGGCGTTCGTCCGCACTCGAGCCTTCGAGATTGGCCGGGGCGGACTCGGTCCGCTGTTTGAGGCGAGTGAGCTCGGCTTTAAACCGGTCGAGCTGCCCGGCCATCTCCAGCATCGCCTTGTCCTGCTCGGTCACGTGGCGCTGCAACCAAGCCAGGCGTTCTTCGAGACGGTCAATGCGCTCGTTCGACACGGGGCATGGGGGTGATTTTTCGGCCATCATCCAGCGCTCCGGAGCGCAGCTTCTCCAACTCGGGCATGACCACGCGTTGATAACAATCAGGGCATACGGAATGGCTGAAATCCGTGCCGGTGCGCTCGTTGATGTAGCTCTCGATCTGCTGCCAGTAGTTTTGGTCGTCGCGCACCTTTTTGCAGTATCCGCAGATGGGCAGGAACGCCTCCAACTGCCGCACTTCGGTCGCGTAACGCAGGATGCGTTCGGCCACGCGAAGTCGCATCCAGATTTCCTGCAGATCGAGCGGCTTCGTCAGAAAATCATCCACCCCCGCCTCGATCGACTCGCGTTGGTTGTCGATGTCGGCCTCGCGGCTGGTGAGCAGGATAAAATAGACGTAATCGGCGTCCACGCGGTTGCGCACCGCGCGGCACAGACCGAGGCCGTCGAGCTCGGGCATCATCCAATCGCTCACAACAAGGCGGACCGTCTCTTTTTCCAGCACCTTCAGTGCCTCCGCACCATCACGCGCTTCGAGGACCTCATGGCCCAAACGAAGCAGAGCCTGGCGGAGCACCGCCCGGGCTACCGGGTCATCTTCAACGGCGAGGATCTTCACGAGTGGTCAGGAAAGAGGGGGAGGATGTGATGGGAGGCCCATTATGCCGACACCTGTGCTGGCATGACAACGTTAGATACCTATTTCGTGAGGTTCGGCTTTCCCAATGCCAGCCCGCCATCGATCGCCTGGAGTAGTGTATCCCGAAGGAAGGGCTTGTTGAGCACGCCCAACGCTCCGCAAGTGCGCGCCCGCTCCAAAATTCCGGTCGAGGGCCGGCCCGTCATCAGCCAGACGGGAACCCGCGCGGTGCACTCCTCCCGCTTCAACTCCTCACACACCGCCAGGCCCCCCATCAGCGGCATTTCAATATCCATTAAAATCAAGTCCGGCTGGAGGCGAATCGCCAGCTCCAAGCCGGATACCCCGTTTTCCGCCGTCACCACATCGTGGCCGGCCGACGACAGGACCGCGCGCAGCATCAGCAAGACCTCGGCGTAATCATCGACAATCAAGATGCGCGCCATAACAAATCAAAGAGCCTTTTTCGGCGAAATGACGGTCGGTCTCCGCGAGCGGGCCTGGCTAAGCATCCGTGCCACATCGCGACATGCCAAACGGGCATCGTCGGAGGTTTGCAGCTTCTCGATTTTTAAGCAGATTCCACGCAGCACGCCAAAAATTCGCCGCCGATGGACGAGTCTTTTTGCAGACTCCGTTACCGGTGAACACTTAGCGACACGCTTGGCCATGTGCACATTTCCGGTAGGCACATACCTGCTGTCAATGAGATACTTGCACTCCTCTAGCAGCAGGGTGCGTTCATTGACATCGCCCCGATTTCGGAGCTATGGCGTCGCGATGGATTATATGCAGTTGTTCAGAGGCCTGCGGGAAGCCAAGGGCCTCACGATTGACGGGCTGGCGACATTGGCGGGTTGCCACCGAAACACAGTGACCAACGTGGAGTCGGGGCGGCCGGTTAAGTTCAGGACCATTGCCGCTTTGATGGAAAAGATGGGATACCCACGCAAAAGTCATGAATTAAGTAGCGTTGCGCTCCTTTGGATGGAGGCGGTCAGCGGGGTTCCGTTTTCGCAGCCCCAGACCGAAGCCGCCGCCGTAAAGACCGTGTCCGGATACAGAACCCGCCTGCGCGAAGCTGCGCAACGCCTCGAAGCCGAGGTGATCCAGCAGAACTTGGCCCCGCGCCAAATCGATCTGCTGCTCTACGCTGTGCGCCACCCCGAAGTCCTCACCATCTTGGAGAATGTGCGCGACCTCGTCGCCTCGCTCGGCACCGACGCCGACACGCCCGACATCAAGGCGGCTGAAGAGTCGGACTGAGCCGGCTGAGCGCCTACCCCAGCGCCGCGCGCAACGCCTCCGGCGTATCCACCGGCGCGCGACACGTGAATTGCTCGCACACATAAGCCCGCGCCCGGTCCTCCGCACCCGGCTTCATGTCCGCCAGCCACGGCGCGCGCGCCACGAGCCACCGGCCCGCCTCATCCGCCGCCGGTGAAGCGAGCACCGCACGCCGAGGCCCGGCCTTCTCTCGCAACACCGCCGCCAGCGCGCGGAAATCCGCCGCCTGCGGATCACCCGCCAAGACCACTTGCCGCGGCGGCTCCAGCGCCCGCTCGATCGCGCACAACATCGCCGGCAACGCATGCGGGACCTTGGACCATTGCGGACGCAACGCCTCGATCGTGAGCAGCGCGCGCCCACGCAAGCCGTCGTCGTGAAACAGCGCCCCGAGCCGCACCAGGTTGGCGGCCGCCACGGAGTTGGGCGAAGGCTCCGCTCCGTCGTAATCTTCCTTCAGGCGCAACACGATGCTCGCATCGTCGGCCCGAGAGTTGAAATACCCGCTGTGCGCCTCATCCCAGAACAACGCGTCCATCACCTGCTGCAACCCTTCCGCCCAGCGCAGCCAGCGCGCGTCGAAGGTTGCCTCGTAGAGGTCGATCAACCCCGCGATTAGAAACGCGTAATCCTCCGCAAAGCCTTCGTTCGCGCCACGCCCGTCACGGAAATTCCGATACAACACCCGGCGTTCAACATCGAACAGTTCTCGCTCGATAAACTCCGCCGCACGCACGGCGGCGGCTCGGTAGGTTTCACGCAGGTCGTCGAGGCACTCCGCCGCGGACGTCGCCCCTCGGGCGAGGGCGGAGATCATCAACCCGTTCCAGGCCGTGATCACCTTGTCGTCGAGGTGCGGGCGCGGACGTTTCTCCCGGACGGCGCGGAGCGTCTCCAGTGCCGCGCCCAGCCGTTCGGCCGCGACCTCGGGGGCAAGCCCGCGCGCCTGAGCGGTGGAGACGAGTCCCCGCCGCTGCATCAAAATGTTTTTCCCGGTGAACTCGTTGTGGGGATCGAGCTGCATCGGCACGTTCCCCGCCACCTCGATGCCAAAGTGGTCGCAGACGAACGCCGCGTCATCCGCCGACAGTGCCGCTTCGATCTCCGCTCGCGTCCACACGTAGAACGCACCCTCGGTTTTTGTGGCATGGGCGTCCCGCTCCTGAGGGTTCTCCGCGAGCGAATCCGCATCCTCCGCCGAGTAGAACCCGCCACCCGGCGCGGCGAGGTCGCGCAACACGTAGCCAAAGATATCGCGCGCGATCCAGGCGAAGCGCTCGTCGCCCGTGGCGAGGTGCGTGTCGAGTGCGTTGACCGCGATCTGTGCCTGGTCGTAGAGCATTTTCTCAAAATGCGGCACGAACCACGCCTCATCCACCGAGTAGCGGTGAAACCCGCCGCCGACCTGGTCGTGAATGCCGCCGCCCGCCATGCGTTGCAACGTCGCCGCAACCATCTGCACCGCCTCGCGACCGGCGTCCGACTCCACGCCTTGGATCACCGCCGCCCGCAGCAGGAAATCCAGATTCGAGGCCCGCGGGAACTTCGGCGCGCCGCCAAAACCCGCATAGTTCGCGTCAAAGGTTTCGCTCAAATACTGGAAACATTTCTCAAAGGCCTCGCCACCCGAGTCGTGCAGGTCGGGGGTCGGCGCCGCGCCCGTTTCCGCGCGACGCGATGCGTGGTATTCGGTGAGCGAGTCGATCACCCGCGCTGATTCGGCGACGAGGCGCTCGCGGTCATGGGCCCACGCCTTGGCGATGGCCGCCAAGATGGACGGAAACCCGGTGCGCCCGTGCCGGTCTTCGGGAGGGAAATAGGTGCCGCCGTAAAACGGTTTCAGATCGGGCGTGAGCCAGGCGGAGAGCGGCCACCCCCCGGCGCCAGTCATGGCTTGGACGTAGGACATGTAAACCTTGTCCACGTCGGGCCGCTCCTCGCGGTCCACCTTGATGGAGACGAAGTGCTCGTTGAGGAGCGCGGCAATCGCGGCGTTGTCGAACGACTCGTGCGCCATCACATGACACCAGTGGCAGGTCGAGTAGCCGATGCTGAGGAAAATCGGCTTCTGCTCGGCGCGCGCCGTGGCAAACGCCGCCTCACCCCACGGAAGCCAGGCAACCGGGTTCTCGGCGTGTTGCAGCAGGTAAGGCGATTTTTCGTGAGCGAGCGTGTTGGTCATCACAGGCGGTCACCTTCACCGCAAAACTGCGCCAAAGCAATGCGCCGACCCCCAAAGCATTGTGGGGATAAAAGTTTAGCCGGGATCGGCCGCGCGGTGCAGTTTTTGCCCGGTGAGAGCGCGGTAAAATCAATGCTAAAACGCGGCCGCCCGATGGGGCGATTTCCTTAGGGGTGTTAAGGTAAAGGGATGCTGTCACGCCTCGTCGTTTTCGTTGTCTTCGTCGTGCTGAGTGCCGGTTCGCTCCGCGCATCGGGTTTGTTCGAAGCGACGGCCACCCTCGGACCCACGACGGTTACGAGCCAGAGCTCCACCTTCGCCGAGATGGTCGAATCCGTCGTGCGGATGGCCTTTCGATCCCTCCCGCGAAACCCAGGTCCGTTCAACGCAACCGTCACCTACATGGGGATTCCGAGTGGGTTCACCGTCACCCCCGGCATCGAAGGCCGGATGGCCACGCTTCGCCTGAGCTGCGTGGGCTTCAGCAGAACCTTCACGGGCACGAGCACCGGCATGCTTGCGAAAAAGGTTCGGCAATTCCTGCTGGCCGAGGGCGAGACAATCGCCGCCGAGTATCGTAGGGCGCTCGCCACCCAGTCGGCCCTGGCAGTTACCGACGGGAACCCGTCATCCGCCACGGCGAGCGCGGCGCGCAACATCTTTTTCAGCCAAGGCGTGGGACTCGGGCGCACCGACGAAGACCCCGCCTCCCGGTCGATCTTTGACGCGAGTTCGCTCTCCTTTAGCCGCGGCCACATCGAGGCTGACATCGCCGGGCGCACCTACCGAGGCGAACAACTCCGCGCTGAGGCCATGCTGGTGAGCGTGCCCATCAACCGGCGCCTGCGCATCGAGCTACCCTTCACAGGTGAATTCACCACCATTGAAGGCACGGAAATCTCCGGCGCCGGTGCGCTCCTCGCCGCGCCGACCCGCGTGATCATTCCATCCTCCGTCGAATCGTTCGGCCTCAAGCTGGTTCCCGTGATAGGGCTGCACGCCCGCGCTTCCTACGATGCCGCCGCCGGCGGGGTGAGCTTGCATGGCGGCCTCGTCAGCGTCGCGGACTGGCGTTTCAATGACCGCTTCGTCCTGAGCATGATCAATCAGGTCACTCACCATAACGACGTGGCCCTCGAAATCGGCCGCTACCCGCTCGATTCCGACATCAATCAGACGATCCTCAAAAACGGTTTTAGTCTCACGGCCCGTGTCTCGCCGGACCTGCACACCAAACTCTACGCGCTCGACACCCGGTTTTTAAAGGAGGCGGCCGTGAAATCGTATTACACGGCGGGCATCTCCCTCGATTACCGCACCAGCCGAAACCTGGCGATTAGCGCAGGGGTCGAGTCCGACTTCGCCGACAACTACCACTCCCTGCTGGGTCGCCTGCAATTCAACTGGTCTTGGTAAACGCGAGGGAGGGACGACCTCCGTGTCGTCCGCTCCGCATCCGCCCGCAGGCCCGACCGCTGTCGGCCTTATTCAATCGCGATCAACTCGACTTCAAACACCAAGACGGAGCCGGCCGGGATCGCCCCTTGGGCACGGTTGCCGTAGCCGAGCTCGGCCGGGATGAAAAGTTTCCACTTGGATCCGACCGACATGAGTTGCAGCGCCTCGACCCAGCCCTGAATCACGCCGGTGACGGGAAACGAGATCGTCTCACCGCGCGCCACCGAGCTGTCGAACACCGTGCCATCGATCAAGGTGCCGTGGTAATGAACCTCGACCGACTGGTCGGACGTGGGCTTGGCGCCCTGGCCCTCGCGCAGCACCTCGTATTGCAAGCCCGACTTGGTCGTGACCACGCCGGCGCGCGCCTGGTTGTCGGTGAGAAATTTTTGTCCAGCCTCCGCCTGCTTCGCCGCACCGGCGGACGTAGCCGCCTCGATGCGGGCTTGGGCGCTCTTGAATGCTGACTGGAGATCGCTCTCCGAAACGCGCGGTTTCGCACCGGCCAGGCCGTCCTGCAGCCCGATGATGAACGCCGATAAGTCGATCTCGACACCCCCTTGGCGCGCGATGTTGGCGCCCATGTTCATCGCGATGCCGTAGCTGACGCGTTGATCGATCGTTTCGAAGGTGTTTTCGGTAGAAGACATTCGGCAACCCAAAGCGGCACGCGGCAAAGGGCAACTCCGCAAATGAGGCTAAGGAAACCCTGCGGTGGCGACCCGTCCACACACCCGTAGCCTGCAGACAAAGTGTCCCCCATGGCGGGAATGCAGGCAGGAGCTTATGTTGGCCGATGAACCCAAAATCTTCTCCTCAATCCCTGCGCCGGCTGCTCTTCGCCGGTGCGTCGTTGGCGGTCTTCAGCTCCTCCAGCGCCGTCGCTCAAACCCAGACCGGCGACGAATGGTTTGACCCGACCGATTGGTTTGGCGGCAACAAAACCGACAAAGCCGACCCGGCTTACGGCGTCTATGACTACGACTTCAATTACGGCCTCGGCAGCAACTTTGATTTCGCCGAATGGTCCAGCTACGGCCGATGGGGCTATGAAGTTTGGGAAAAGAATTATTACGACGCGGGCCACTGGGACCGCCAGGATTGGAACGCCGAGTTGGGCAACGCCGGTGAGCCCGACAAGGACGTCCAGAATTTCGTGATCTACCCGCAAGCCCGCACCACCCGTGCCCAAGGCAAGTCGCCGCGCGCGGAGCAACCATCCGAGGGCGGGCGCGGGCAGGTCTCCCGGCTGAACGGCACCATCGACGGCTTGCAAACCGTGCAGCTCCGCCGCGAAAGCGGCGCGACCGGCCCCTACGCCATCGCCAAGGTTCGTCTCGAAAACGACAAAAACGCCGTGGTGAACCTCGGTCGGTTTTCCCAGGTGAAGGGCTTGAATCTCAAAAAGGGCGACGTGATCGAGGCCGTCGGTCGCCGCGGCACCGTGGGCGGCAAGACGGTGTTCGTCGCCCAGCGTTTGAAAGCCGGCAACCGCACCATCGACGCCAACCCCGTTATCAGACTCGCCGACGAGGGCCGTGGCACGGTCAGCGGAACGGTCGCCGAGGTGAAACAAACCAAGGCCGCCACGGGCTCGCCCAGCCACACGTTGCTCGAGCTCAAACTCACCGGCGGCAAGTCCGCCACGGTGGATCTCGGCCCCGGCGCATCGGTTGAAAAGATCGGCCTGCAAGCCGGCGAGCGCGTCACGGTGCGCGGCCAGACCGAGCAGAAGGACGGTCGCGCCGTCGTGATCCCCGAGTTGATCAAGGTCGCGGGCGAAACGGCCTCCGAACCGAAGTAAATTGAAGGCTGGCCCTTGAATTACCCGCCGGATTGCGCGTTGGGTGCACAAAAAAGCCGCCCGGAAAACGGGCGGCCTTGAGAGAACCGGTTCGTGATCGAGGGAGGGCCGACCTCCGTGTCGGCCGTTCGTAACGACGCTGCGGACCGGACGGAGCCGGTCCCCCCAAGTCCGAACGCAACGAAACGCCGGTATTACTTACCGAGCACCCAACTGAAAATCAGCGGAGCCACGATGGTCGCGTCGCTCTCGACGATGAACTTCGGAGTCTTCTGGCCGAGCTTGCCCCAGGTGATCTTCTCGTTTGGCACCGCGCCCGAGTAGCTGCCGTAGGAGGTCGTTGAATCGCTGATCTGCGAGAAGTAGCCCCAGAGCGGCACGCTGGTGCGACCGAGATCTTGGTGCAGCATTGGCACGACGCAGATGGGGAAATCGCCGGCGATACCGCCGCCGATTTGGAAGAACCCGATGGAGCCTTCGCCATTTTTGAGAAGCTTGGCGGTCTTCGTATACCACTCGGCGAGCCAGGTCATGTATTCGATGCCGGTGCGCACGGTGTGGACGTTCTTGATTTCGCCGGTGATGACGCGGCCGGCAAACATGTTGCCCAGCGTGGCGTCTTCCCAGCCGGGGACGATAATCGGAAGGTTCTTCTCGCAGGCGGCCAGCATCCACGAGTTCTTCGGATCGATCTGATACATCTTCGTGAGCTTACCGGAGCGAAGAATTTTATACATGAACTCGTGCGGGAAAAAGCGCTGGCCGGCCTGGTCGGCCGCGAGCCATTCCTCGGCGACGGCCGCTTCGATGCGGCGCATGGCCTCGCCTTCGGGGATGCACGTGTCGGTCACGCGGTTCATGTGGCGGTCGAGGAGCGATTGCTCGTCGGCAGCGGTGAGATCGCGGTAACCGGGGACGCGCTCGTAATAGTCGTGGGCGACCAAGTTGAAGATGTCCTCTTCGAGGTTGGCGCCGGTGCAGACGATGGCGTGAACCTTGTCGGCGCGGATCATCTCGGCGAGCGTCAGGCCGAGTTCGGCGGTGGACATGGCACCGGCGAGGGTGACGAGCATCTTGCCGCCGAGTTTGAGGTGATCCTCGTAGCCCTTGGCGGAATCGAGCAGCGCGGCGGCGTTGAAGTGCCGGTAATTGTGGGCGATGAATTGCGAGATCGGGCCCTTCTTGGACGCGAGCTTGGCGTTGATGTCCTCGGGGCGCTTCTGGAGTTTGGCTTTAACTTTCATGTTTAGTAAAAATGGTTGCGGCTCAGCAAAGCTCCGCGCCCATCCACGCCAACACAAAACCCGACACCTGCCCGAATCTCATCAATCGAGACCACAAGTGACCTAGCACTACTCCGTTAGTGCTTTTTCCAGTAAGACTAGCCAAGTGATAGAAGATCGAATTCTTCGAGGCACGAAGTTTTGAACCACTAATGGAATCGGCCAATGGGCCGATTCTCGGGGAATGGCTACGGCCGATAGCCTTCGCAGTGCAGCGGAGGAGCGGCTGATGTCGCCGACGGATGTCAAGCCGCTGATTCTCACTACCAAACCACGAAATACGAAGTTTCCCAAAATAGGGAGTGATCAAACTGCGGCATCAGCCGCGCCTCCGCTCAACCCCCGGAGCCATTGGCGAGAGGCTGCTCCCAGAGAATCGCCCGTTGGGCGATTCCATTAGTGGTTAACCCACTCCGAATTCGACCGATTAAAATCGCGACCCGACCTGCATCGAACCTAACGGAGTAGTGCTAGGCATCGCGGCCGGTGCCACCTCGGCCATCCCGGAACCGGGCGTGACCGCAGCACTTTTTGGATTGATCGCTTTCGCCCTCGTCGGCTTCCGCCGCACCCGTCAGCGCATCGTCCGCTTGTAATCCACCCGCGCTTCCTTGACCTCAAAAGCACCGGCTTGGATGCCGGTGCTTTTTTATGCCGACACGACGGCGCTCGCCGGCGTCGGCACAATCACCTTTCCTTCCGCATTCAATGACGCCCGACCCCAATCTTGCGCTGGCCCAAAGCGCCCTTGCCTCGGGAAATTTCGACGACGCCGCCGGTCTCTTCACCGCCGTTCTTCAACAAAACCCCTCGCACACCGAGGCTCGTCTTGGGCTTGCCCGCACCCTCCACTTCGCCGGCCACCTCGGGCCCGCCCTGCAGGCCCTGGCTCCGTTTTTCAAAACACCGCATCTTTCTGCAGCGGCTCCACCGACAGCGTGGCTTGAGGCGGCGTTGATCCATCGCGCCGCGGGTCGTTTCAACGATGCGCGACTCACCCTCGAATCCGCCCCGCCGGAAGTGCGCCACCATCCCGCTTGGGTGATCAACCTCGCCGACGTCTTGCTCGAACAAGGCCATCCCGCCGCATCCCGCGATTTGCTCGCAGCCGCGCCCGGCCTGCTCGCCCGACAACCTCAAGCCGGCTCTTCGTGGCTCCGTTGCCAGCTCTACCTGCCCGAGGTGGACGCGTCTCGACTCCACGCCGCATCGCGCCAATGGGCGCATTGGCACGGCGGTTACGATCCCATTCCCCTGGTGCCACGGAACCGCGAACTCGCCCGCCGGCTACGGCTCGTCTTCGTGAGCAGCCGCCTGTGCGCCCACAACTCCGCGCAACAGCTCCTCGGCATCCTCCCCTTCCTGGATCGGAAAGCGTTTCACGTCACCCTCGTCTCCACCGGCCGCATCCGCGATGCCGTGACGGAGAAACTGCGCCCGCTCGCCAACGCCTGGATCGACATTTCCCCCGAGCTTCCGGACTCCGACGCCGCCAAACTCCTGCGCGACGCCAAACCCGACATCCTCATCGACCAGCAGGAGCACTCCAACAACGGCCCCATCGCCCTCTTCACCCGCCGCATCGCGCCCTTGCAGGTCCACTGGTATTGCAACGCCCTTTCCACCGGACTTCGCACGCTCGACGCACGTATCAGCGATTCCATTACCGAGCCGCCCGGCGAAACCGACCAGCTCAGCAGCGAGCCCATCCTGCGCCTGCCCCACGGTTACCTTGCCTACACTCCGCCTCACATCGCCGTCCCGCCCGCCGAGGCGATCGACCCCGCACGTCCGCTCACCCTTGGCGGCATCCCGCATCTCGCCAAATGCACCGAAGCGGTCCTCGGCACGTGGGCCGAGATTCTTCGTCAGCTTCCCGAAGCCCGCCTCTTGCTCGCACGCAACACCCTCGGCGACCCCGGCACGCGCGAGGCCTTTGCCGCACGTTGCCACGCCGCCGGCATTCCCGCCGACCGCCTCGATCTCCGGCCCGATGGCGGCACGATCAACACGCTCGCGATTTTTAATGAGCTCGACCTCGTCCTCGACACATGGCCGTTCGGCGGCGAGGCCACCAGCATGGACGCCCTCTGGATGGGCGTGCCCATCCTCACGCTCTACGGAGACCGGATCACCGCACGCCGCACCACCACGCTTTTACGGGCCGTTGATCGCCACGATCTCGTGACCCTCTCGATTGAGGCCTACATCGGCCGCGCCGTGGAACTGGCGGCCGACCTCCCCGTCCTCCGCGCCTGCCGCGCTCCGCTCCGTGCCGCCGTTCGCGCGTCGCACTGGTGCAACGGACCGCTGATCGCCGCCGACCTCGGCGCCGCCTTCCGCAAACTCTGGACGCAAGCCTGCGAACGCACCCTGCCTCGCGCGAGAGGTTGACCCCAGCTCGCCCGCCCGTTTTGGTGTCCCGTTCTCATGCTGACTATTGCAGATGTTTCTAAGTCTTACGGCACGCGCGAATTGTTTTCCGACGTCTCGCTGTTCATCGCCCGCACGGATCGCCTCGGCCTGATCGGCCCCAACGGCGCGGGCAAATCCACCCTCTTCGGCCTCATCCTCGGCGAAGAAAAACCCGACACCGGCACCATCGAGTGGGAACGCGGCGCCGACTTCGGCTACCTGCCGCAAGAGAGCGCGCCCGCCGGCGACGAGACCATCCTGCACATCGCCACCAGCGGCAAAAAGCTCGAGCCCACCGATGACGACTACGACATCGACTACACGCTCGAACCCCGCGCCCGCAAAATTCTCGACGGCCTCGGCTTCAAAACCGACGACGCCGACAAGCTCGCCAAAACCTTCTCCGGCGGCTGGGTCATGCGCGCCCACCTCGCCCGCCTCCTCGTCGCCGAGCCCGCCTTGCTCCTCCTCGACGAGCCGACGAACCATCTCGATTTGGAAGCGCTGCTCTGGTTCCAGGACTACCTCACGCGTTATCCCGGCGGCCTCGTGGTCATCTCGCACGACCGCGCTTTCTTGAACGCGCTGTGCACCGGCATGCTCGAACTGCGCGCCGGCACGCTTCATTACTACCACGGCAACTACGACAATTTCCTAACCGAGAAAGAAGCCCGCAAGCACCAGCAGGCCGCAGCCTTTAAGAACCAGCAGCGCGAAATCGCCCACTTGCAGGTCTTCGTTGACCGTTTCGGTGCCAAGGCCTCGATGGCCTCCCGCGCCAAATCCAAGGAAAAACAAATCCAACGCCTCAAGGATGTTGCCGTCGAGGAGCCCACCGAGGAACTGCGCAAGATGAACTTCAAGTTCCCGCAGCCCCCGCGCTCCGGCCTCAAGGTCATCGAACTCGAGCACGTCCAGCAGGCCTATGGCGACCACGTCGTTTACAAGGACCTCAACTTCACCGCCGAACGCGGCCAAGGCATCGTGCTCATCGGCCCCAACGGCGCCGGCAAGTCCACCCTCCTCAAAATCTTGGCCGGGGTCATCGATATCCAAGGCGGCACGCGCGAACTCGGGAGCAATGTCGTCCCGGGTTACTTCGCCCAGAACCGCCTCGATAACTTGAACGCCGAAGCGACGGTATTTGAGAACGTGATGGAGCTGCGCACGAATGAGAACCAGCTCACCGAGCAACAAGCCCGCGCCATTCTCGGCGCGTTTCTTTTCCGCAAAGACGACGTCCTCAAGCCCGTCTCGGTCCTCTCCGGCGGCGAAAAAACCCGCCTCGCCCTCGCCCGCATTCTGGTGCGCCCACCCAACTTGCTCCTCATGGACGAGCCGACGACGCACTTGGACATCCAGTCCATCGACGCGCTCGTGATGGCCCTCCGCGAATACCAAGGCACGCTCATCTTCATCTC
>JANODO010000102.1:0-3047 GCA_031412735.1 Rariglobus sp.
CGCGGAGGGGTGGGATGTGGACGCGGACGACGTTGAGGCGGTAGAAGAGGTCTTCGCGGAAGGTCTTGCGGACGACTTCGTCCTCCAGATCCTTGTTAGTGGCGGCGATGATGCGGGCGTTGGTGGTGAGCTGGCCGTTGCTGCCGACGCGGGAGAATTCGCCGTCCTGGAGGACGCGGAGGATCTTGGCCTGGACGGGGAGGGGCATGTCGCCGATCTCGTCCATGAAGAGGGTGCCTTTGGAGCATTGCTCGAAGCGCCCGATGCGCTGGGCGACGGCGCCGGTGAAGGCGCCTTTCTCGTGGCCGAAGAGTTCGGATTCGAGAAGGTTTTCGGGAATGGCGGCGCAGTTGATGGCGACGTAGAACTGGCCTTCGCGGGCGCTGTGGTTGTGGATGGCCCGGGCGACCAGCTCCTTGCCGGAGCCGCTTTCGCCGGTGATGAGGACGGGGGCGTCGGACGCCGCCACGCGGCCGATCATCTTGAAGACTTTCTGCATCGCTTCAGAGCGCCCGATGATGCTTTCCTTGTGCTGCTCGACGGTGAGCTCGGGGGTCAGCTCGGTGGCGGACTGGAGCTCGGCCTGGGCCTTGAGGGCGGCGTCCACCACCATCTTGAGGGTGAAGGGGAGGGATTCCTTGCGGATGAAGTCGAAGGCGCCGAGCTTGGTGGACTCGATGACGGAGTGGGTGGTGGCGAAGGCACTGGTGAGGAGGACGATGGCGTTTGGCTCGGTCTGGCGGATGCGGCGGAGGAGGTCGAGTCCGGTGAAGGGGGTGATGCGGACTTCGGCCATGACGATGTCCGGGCGGCGGGTCTGGTAAAGTTGCAAGGCCTTCTCGGCGTCGGTGGCGACGAGGACACGGACGGTAGAGGCGGTGAGCTGGCCCTGCGCCCATTCGAGGAATTCGGGGTCGGGGTCAACGAGAAGGACGGTCTGCATTTTGGGGAAATTATGAAGGATGAATTATGAATTATGAAAATGCCGGAGGTGGAATGTCCAGGTTTAGAGTCCGCCGAAGCGGCGGTGGCGGTTCTGGTAGTCGGTGACGGCGGCGAGGAGGTCGGCTTTCTTGAAGTCGGGCCAGAGCTTGGGGGTGACGTGGACTTCGGTGTAGCTGATTTGCCAGAGGAGGAAGTTGGAGAGGCGCATTTCGCCGGAGGTGCGGATGAGGAGGTCGGGGTCGGGGAGGTCGCGGGTGTAGAGGTGTTGCTGGAAGAGTTCTTCGGTGATCTGGTCTGGTGAGATTTGGCCGGACTGCATACTTTTGAGCAGACTTTGCACGGCGTCAAGGATTTCTAGGCGTCCGCCGTAGCTGAGGGCGAGGGTGACGGTGAGTCCGGTGTTGGCGGAGGTGGCGTGGATGTGGTGGTCGAGGCTGGCGCGGACGTGCTGGGGGAGGCGCTCGAGGCGTCCGATGGCGAGGAGCTTCATGTTTTTCTCCTGCATTTCCTGCCCTTTGTCGTTGAGGAACTTGTGGAGCATGTCCATGAGGGCGCGGACTTCGGCGGGGGGGCGTTTCCAGTTCTCGTAGGAGAAGGCGTAGAGGGTGAGGTAGGGGATGGCCAGCTCCTCGCAGCCTTTGAGGCATTCGCCGACGGCTTCGGCCCCGGCTTCGTGGCCTTTGGCGCGGGGGAGGCCGCGCTGCTTGGCCCAGCGTCCGTTGCCGTCCATGATGACGGCGATGTGGCGAGGTGGTGACATTTTGGCGTGTTGTCCTGTTGTCCTGTTGTCCTGTGGCCGGTGCGGGAGGGGGGTTATTCGGCCTGCATGGTCTGGGCGCGGTCGGGGCCGACGCTGACGAGGTGGAGCTTGGCGTTGAGGAGCTGGGAGAGGCGTTCGAGGTAGTGGCGGGCGTTTTGGGGGAGTTGGGCGTAGGTGGTGACGGTGTGGATGGGTTCGCTCCAGCCGGGAAGTTCTTCGTAGACGGGCTGGCAGTGGGCGAGGTCGGCGGCGTCGGTAGGGGGGAGGTCGAGGGTCTGGCCGTGGAAATGGTAGGCGGTGCAGATTTTGAGGGTGGGGACGCCGTCGAGTCCGTCGAGGTTGGTGACGGCGATGCGGTCGAGTCCGTTGACGAGGGAGGCGTAGCGTCCGGCGACGGCGTCGAACCATCCGCAGCGGCGGGCGCGTCCGGTGGTGGCGCCGTATTCGCGGCCCATGGCGTGGAGGCGGTCGGAGAGGAAGTCGTCCTCGGTGGGGAAGGGGCCGCCGCCGACGCGGGTGGTGTAGGCTTTGACGACGCCGTAGACGGAGTCAATCAGCGTGGGGGGGACGCCGCTGCCGGTGCAGGCGCCGGAGGAGATGGTGTTGGAGGAGGTGACGAAGGGGTAGGTGCCGCAGTCGAGGTCGAGGAAGGTGCCCTGGGCGCCCTCGAAGAGGAGGCTGGCCCCGGTGGCGAGGTGGCGGTGGAGGAGGGCGACGGTGCCGTCGAGGAGGGGAAGGATGTGCTCGGCGGCGGCGAGGACTTCGGCGAGGACGGCCTCGTGGTCCATGCGGGGGTCGGTGTGGAGGTGGGCGGGGAGGGTCTGGCGGAGGAGGCTGAGGCGGGTGCGGAGTTTTTCGCGGAGGAGTTCGGGATGGCGGAGGTCGCCGGTGCGGATGCCGACGCGGGTGGCCTTGTCGGAGTAGGCGGGGCCGATGCCGCGCTTGGTGGTGCCGATTTTGTCGTCGCCGCGGGCGTCCTCGTTGAATTCGTCGAGGAGGCGGTGGTAGGGGAGGACGAGGTGGGCGGAGTCCGAGACGCGGAGGTTTTCCGGGCCGACGGGGATGCCGCGCTGGCGGAGGCCGAGGATTTCCTTGGCCAGGCCGGTGGGGTCGAGGACAACGCCGTGGGAGAGGACGCAGAGTTTGCCGGGGTGGAGGATGCCGGAGGGGATGAGGTGGAGAATATATTTGTCGCCGCCGACGATGACGGTGTGGCCGGCGTTGTTGCCGCCTTGGGAGCGGACGACGAGGTCAACGCCCTCGGTGAGCACGTCAATGATTTTTCCTTTGCCTTCGTCGCCCCATTGGGCGCCGACGATGATGGTGTTGGGCATGGCGGTGG
>JANODO010000103.1:0-31583 GCA_031412735.1 Rariglobus sp.
CTTCGCGCCGATTACTTCCGGGGTGATATGGGGCATACGTGAGTAAGTAAGCACATCGGCACGGATTTGTTGCGTCTAAAATTAAAACGATCCGGATGAATTATCCCAATCACACCTCGTAAAGGGACTTTAGCATGGCCCGATGTCGCCCCGACCGGTGGTCGGGGTCTCTGGGAAACGCCCGACCACCGGTCGGGCCTACACCAGACGAAAGTCTCATTTCATTCCATAACCGGTATTATTCCCGCAACGGGTGCCTAGGGTCATTAAGCGGCCCGGTTATTTTTGCCGGCGCGAGGCTGTCTCGTTACGGCTAAACTCGATGCGCCCCTTGGCCGCAAACCGGGCCACGCTCTTGGACGGATGTGGCTGCGGGTGTTAACGGGATTTACCAGGAGGGTTGGGCTGAACCGCAGTTCAGCGAGAACGGCGGCGGGTGATCGCCAAGGTCAACACGCCGAGGCCGAGCAGACTGGCGGCGGCAGCGGGCTCGGGAATGGCGGCGACGGTGTAGGCCATGGTGTAGTTCACGCGGACGTTCGTCGTCTCTTGAAACCAGGCGGTGTAGGTGCCTGCGCCGAGGGGCGCGGTAAAGCCGAGGCCGCCGTATTCACCACCGAGTGATAATTCGCCAATCAATTCACCATTACTTCGTTTGCTCCGCGTCGCCGTGGCGCAGACCGGCCGTATACGCGCCAAACACGAGGCGCATCAAGTCACGCACGCGGTGAAAATCTGCTATGATCACCTCTTCCGTGCCTTGGGTGTGCGCCGGGTCATCGAAGCCCCAGTGATAACGGTGCGTCTGACCAGGAAAAATAGGGCAAGCTTCATCGGCTTTACCGCAGACAGTGATGACGGTGTAAATCGGGCGCTCAAAAAATTCGCTCATGTGTTTCGAGCGGTGCCCGGAGATGTCGATACCGATTTCCCGCACGACTTGCACAGCGCGCTCGTTGAGGCGACCGGCGGGACTCCATCCGGCGCTGACCACCTCGACGAGGTCCCCGGCAAGGGAGCGCAGAATGCCTTCGGCCATCTGACTGCGGCATGAGTTTCCGGTGCAAAGGATCAGAACAGTGGGTTTGGGCATGAAGGATGGAAATAGGTTTGTTATGCCAGTGCTGGTTTGAAGCGTCGGCGCAGCCTTAGGCTGATATGCACCAGACCGATGAGCGCGGGCACCTCGACCAAGGGGCCGACCACCGCCGCGAAGGCGACGCCGGAGTTGAGGCCGAAGACGGCAATCGCCACCGCAATTGCCAACTCGAAATTATTACCCGCCGAGGTAAACGCGAGCGAGGTGGAGCGCGGGTAGTCCGCGCCCAGTTTCTTCGCCATCATGAAACTAACGAAGAACATCACGACGAAGTAGATCATCAGCGGCAGCGCGATCCGCAGCGTGTCCAGCGGGAGTTGCACAAGGGTGCCTCCCTTGAAGGTGAACATTACAACGATGGTGAAAAGCAGCGCGGTCAGCGTGATCGGAGAGATACGTGGAATGAATTTTTTCTCATACCAGTCCTCGCCTTTGAGCGGCACGAGAATCACTCGACTCAGCACGCCGGCGGTGAACGGGATGCCGAGGTAGATCATAACGCTCCAAAAAATGTCGCTCATGGCGACTTTCACCACCGTGCCCTCCAACCCGAAATACGGCGGGAGAACCGTGATGAAGAGCCAGGCGTAGAAGCTATAAAAAAGGATCTGCGCGATGCTGTTCAGTGCGACGAGGCCGGCGGCGTATTCGCGACTGCCTTTGGCGAGTTCGTTCCACACGAGAACCATCGCGATGCAGCGGGCGATGCCGACCAGAATGAGGCCAACCATGTAGTCGGGGTGGTCGCGTAAAAACAGCACCGCGAGGACAAACATGAGCACCGGCCCGACGACCCAGTTTTGCACGAGCGAGAGCGTGAGGACGCGCGTATCGGCAAACACCTTCGGTAGCTGCGAATACTTCACCTTTGCCAGCGGCGGATACATCATGAGGATGAGGCCAATGGCGATGGGGAGATTGGTGGTGCCAATGGTCATCGGCGCGAAAAACGCTTCGGGGTCGGCGATGACCCAACGCGCTAAAGCCACTCCCACCCCCATCGCGGCAAAAATCCAGACCGTGAGATAACGGTCTAGGAAGGACATGTTTTTCGCGACAGTTTCAGACATCGCTGAATAGGTTTAGGTCCATCGGGCACATCCGTTTAACAGCACCCGGCCCCCCGGGTGGCCGAGGGCACGCACAGTTCTTTGGCCAGACAGTCCGTATGCTTGGAGCCGAGTTGAAGGACCACCCGGTCCGATTCCTGTTTTACGGAAGCGACGACCAGTTGAACGACGTTGCAGGTTTCGTATTCGAGTTCGACGGGTAGATCCTCGCCGCCGAGCACGGGAGCCGCGTGCTCGAACGCCTTGAGGAGCTTCCCGGCCGTGATGCGATGGTCCAGATCGTCGCCAACCCACGTTTGGAGCAGACAGGTGACGAGGCGGCGCACGGTGCCCCCGCAATCTACAAAGTCCTTTTGCACGCGGCCGACTTCAGTGACGTGAAAATGAGGTTCAATCGGTTCGCCGTCCGTCCAAACCACCGTCAGCGGCAGAGCGGGCGCTGCGGCCAGTGCCGCCTTGAGCGCGAAGATGGAAATGCCTGTGCTGGCTGGCTGTGTGGTGCAGCAGCCACAGGAAGCGGATTCGTTGGGTGTAGTCATCGTTAGGGGGGCTTCGGGTTATTGTTTGAGGCTCACTCGCCGTCGGCTTTTACCGAGGCAATTGCCAATTTTTCGGCGTGCAGTGCTACGCGTGGGAGCTTCAGGGACACCGTAGCCGCCGCCACGGCGAAAGCGAATGCGCCCCACAGGCATCCCGACAAGCCGGCGACTTGGTAAAGCACGCCTGAGAGAAGGCAGCCAACGAGCCGGCCGCCGGCATTCGCCATGTAGTAGAAACCCACATTGAGCGCGACTTTGTCGCCATCGGTGTAATCCAAAATCAGGTAAGAATGCACCGCCGAGTTGAGGGCGAACACCGCGCCAAACACGGCCAGTCCGCCAACAATCACGACGTTCGCCGGTATGCCTGCGGCGAGCCCCAGCGGAATCGCCGCAGCCACGATCGCCAGCGTGAAGGCGATGGTTGAAGCGATACCGCCGGCCGGAGCGCGCCCCCGCAGAATCGCCGGCGCCGCCCCTTGGATGATGCCGTAGCCGATCACCCAAAACGCCATAAACGCTCCGACCTGCGCAAAACTCCATCCGAGCACGCCACGCAGAAACACCGGCACGCCGACCACGAACCAGATGTCGCGCGCGCCGAACAGAAAGAATCGCGCGAGGCAGAGCACGTTAATCTCGCGGCTTTTCGAGAGTAGATCGCTCCAGCCCGCTTTGACCTTGGACTTGCCCATGTCTCGCGGAAGCGAAGCCCAGGAGCCCAGCCAGACCACCGCGAGCGAGCCCGCCATGATCCAGAGCGCACCTGAAAAACCAGCGGTTGCGAGGAGAAAGCTACCCACGAAGAAGCCTGCACCTTTGAGGGCGTTTTTGGAGCCGGTGAGAATGGCCACCCACTTGAAGAGCGTGCCCTTGGCGTCGGGCGGGACGAGCAACTTGATCGCGCTTTTCGAACTCATCTTCGTGAGGTCTTTCGCGATGCCTGACAGCGCTTGCGAGGCCATTACCCACGCGACCGACACCCACTCCGACCACGCCGGATTGAGTAGCGCCAGCATACCCAGCGCCGCGACTTGAAGCGCGAGACCGGAGACGAGTGTCACGCGCAGCCCTATCCGGGAAGCCAGCCAGCCGCCGAGCAGGTTCGTGACGATTCCGAAGAATTCGTAGAGGAGAAACAGGAACGCCAACGTCACCGGCGAGTAGCCGAGGTTGAAAAAGTGCAGCAGCACCAACATCCGCAGTGCTCCATCCGTGAGCGTGAAGCCCCAATAAGCGCCGGTGACGAGGATGTAGTTTCGGATGTTCACGCGGACCGATCAGAGGGATTGAGCAACCTTGCGCGTCAGTTCGGCCATGCGGTTGGAGTAGCCCCACTCGTTGTCATACCACGCGTAGATTTTCACCATGCGCTTGTTCACCACCAGCGTGGAAAGCGCATCGATGGTAGCGGAGGCGGGATTACCCTTGAAGTCGATGGAGACGAGCGGACGCGTCTCGAAATCAAGGATTCCTTTGAGCGGAGCGGTCTCACTCGCGGCTTTGAGCAACGCGTTTACCTCTTCCGCGGTCGTATCACGTTTCACCTGGAAAACACAGTCGGTGAGCGAGCCCGTAAGCAGCGGAACGCGGATGGCGTGACCGTTGAGCTTGCCGAGCAGTTCGGGGTAAATGAGGGCGATGGCGGTGGCGCTTCCCGTCGTGGTGGGAATGAGCGAGAGGCCGGCGGCGCGGGCGCGGCGCAGGTCTTTGTGGGGAGCGTCGATGATCGTCTGCGTGTTCGTGGCGTCGTGGACGGTGGTGATCGCGCCATGCTCGATGCCGAGGCTTTCGTGGATCACTTTCACCACCGGCGCGAGGCAGTTGGTCGTGCAAGAAGCGTTGGTGATCAGGTGATGTTTGGTCGCATCGTAGAGGTGATCGTTGACACCCATCACGATGTTGAGCGCGTCCCCGCCCTTAACTGGAGCGGCTACGATGACCTTCTTTACTCCCTTGCCGAAATACGGGGTGAGTTGGTCAGGGGTGCGAAACTTGCCGCTGCATTCAAGCACGATGTCCACGCCTTGCGCGGCCCACTCTACATCGGTGAGCTTGGCGTGCTCGGTGAAGGCGATGCGGTTTTCACCGATGCGGATGGTGTGATTGCCCTCGGCAACGGCTTCCTGCGGCCAGCGGCCTTGCACGGAGTCGAAGGTAAGGAGATGCGCGGCGCACTCCGCGCCGCCTTTGGGGTCGTTGATGAGTGCTACCTCAAATTCGGGCCAGCCCCAGACGGCGCGGAAAGTGAGGCGGCCGATACGGCCAAAACCGTTTATACCAATGCGGACTTTTTTCATCTTGGGTAAAAATGGGCGCGGAATCCACCGCTCAAATTAGGCCGAAACTGTAGGATTTATCGTGAACTGCTCACCCACGTTGCGAACGTTCCACTCGTTCAGTTGCTCATCACGGAAGGCGCAGAAAATATTAATCCGCGCGGTGATCTGCGTGGCTACATCCAGGAAAACCTTGAATTTGGCGTCGTGGTCGCCTTCAGCGGCTGCCGGATCAGGCGACCCCCAGTGAGCGATGACCGGCTGGCCCGGCCAGATCGGACAGGTCTCTTTGGCCCGGTCGCAAACCGTGATGACGAAATCAAATTTCACGTCGCGATATTCGTCCCACGACTTGCTGCGAGCCTTGCTCGTATTGATGAGGTATTTTTCCAACACCTCGATGGCGATGGAATTGACCTGACCGGCAGGATGCGAGCCTGCGCTATAAGTTTCAAACCGGCCATTCCCGCGCGCACGCAGAATATGTTCGGCCAGGATGCTACGAGCGGAATTACCAGTGCAGAGGAAGAGAACTTTGTAAGGAGCTTTTGTGCTCATGATGTTTTGAATTTCACGGGTTGAGGTTTGGCGCAGCAGACGGGTGTGTTTCCGTCGAGATTGCAGCGCAGCACTTTCAGTTTCTCCGAATCGCGTCGGAAAATTTTATCTTCGCCCGCGCAGTCTTGCAGGCAGGCTAGATTAGCCTCCAACGCTTTGGCCGGCTTTGAAACCAAGCTGTAGATGCGCCGGTTGCCCTCTTTGCGCACGCTGACCAGACCGTGCTTTTTGAGGTAGCCGAGATGCTTGGAAACTTTTACCTGCGGCTCGCCTAGGATTTCCTGAATGTGGCACACGCAAAGTGGCCCTTGGCAGAGGAGGTTAAGAACGCGCAGCCGGGTCCGGTCGCAAAGGCATTCGTAGATGGTTACGAGGTCCATGCCTCTACTAAGTGCGCTATAAGGAATATACCGCAATAGGTATCTTGTTACGAAACTGTCACGGCCCCGGGATAGTCCTTAAGTGGCTAAAAAACCCAATGCGGCGTCAGTAGAAATGCCGGTTGCTATGACCCGCCCGAAAATGAAAAAGGCGTGCGACCCCCGCGGGCCGCACGCCTCGAAACGTGCGATAACAGTTCGGCATTCAGCCGGGCTCAAACTTGGCGGCGCGTCCTGCGACCCGCCGCAACGACTAAACCTGCCAAGCCCGCGAGCATCGCGAACGTGCTCGGCTCGGGGATAGCCGACGCCACCGTGCCCAGCGGCGTCACCGAGCCGGTCAGCTCGCCGAGGAAGAGGGCCGAATCAATCGTGTCGTCGCCGCTGTCCGCGATCAGGAAATCGATCATGAACTCGGTTCCCGGCGAGGGCACCTCGATCGACACCAAGAAAGACGGCAAGGCGGTGGCTAGGCCGTTGGGAAACACCACCCGGTTCAGTCCGAAAGCCGTGGACGGTATGTCGCCCCACGGGTGGTGCTGGTCCAGAGAAGATCCGCTGATGAAGCCCCGGTAAGCGCCATTCACGAAGAGCCCTACGTAGTCGCCTTGTGCGCCGACTTCGTTGGTGCCGAAGCCGAGTCGGAAGTTCACGAAGTTCGACTCGAGTCCGGGGTCGATTGTCACGGTAAAGCGGCCTGCATCGTTCAACGAGACTCCGGGGGTAAAGGTGCCCGCCGCGAAGTTGGTGAAATCGGTTGAGGCCACCCGACCGAAACTGGTGTTTTGCTCGGTGGCGCCAAAGCCGAGGCCATTGGCATTTCCCGTGGAGAGGATGATGCCGCTAGAGATACCGAGCAGATCTTGACCGTCGGTGAATGTGCCGAATTGCGCGGCGGCGACGGGTCCGCCGAAATCGACGGACTGGCCGGTTACGGAGGCAAGACCGGTCGGAGCGGGAGCCAGCGCGGCCGCGAGGTCAAAGGCATCGTTGGTGGGCGTGACCACAAAAGCGGCCGCCGAGGAGGCGGCCGCCGTGAGGATCAGGCCGCACCACGCTAAGCGTGGAGCGGATGTGTTCATGGTGGATTAGATTCCTATCAGCCTCAGCGCAGGCCGGAGCCGGTGGTGGGCGAAGGATAGTTCAGCAGGGTGCCGAAGAGGGAGACATGCATCATGCGATAGACGTCGATGTTGTCGAAACGGGCCGAGAACGTGGAGTTAAGCAGGCCGGCGTTCAGGCCGGCAGCGCGGGAGAGGATGCCGCCGGTGTAGTCGCCGGTGCCGGCCCAGTTGATGCCGAATTCCATCTTCTTGCCGTTCGCATCGGCCTCGGAGAGGAACATCAAGGTCCCGCCCGAGGTGGTCGAACTGCCCCGACCTTCCAAGCCGTCCGCGATGTTGGGAAGGTTGGTGGAGCCGGTGGCGTTGTTCGAATTGAAGCCGAAGTAGAACTGGCCGAGGTTGAGGAAGGCCGGATTCGACGTGATGGTATTGGTGTTGATCAAGCCGGGGATGACCGTGCCGGCCGTTTCGACCGGGCCGCCGTCCACGTTGTCGCGATAGGGGGCGGCGATCTGCATGCCGCCTGCGTCGCTATCCGCCGCAGTCAGGATGAGGGTGCGGGGATTGGCGGCGAGGTAGGCGCGGGCCACGCCGATGGCTTTGTCGGTGTCGGCCATGGCATGGAGCATGCCGACGGCGTTGTCGTTGTTGCCGAAGTTGTCATTGGCCTCTTGTTCGCCAACGAGGAAGAAACGACGGTTGGCGGGATTGACCTGGGCCTTGGCGGCGCGGTCGAGGATGCGGATGGCGACATCGGTCATCTCGGCAAACGTGGGCGGGTTGTGCCCCGGGTTCCCGGTCACGTCGCCCCAGAGGACGATGCGGCTGGCTTTGGAACGCACGCCGAGCGCGCCGTTGTTCACCGGGCCGACGTAATTAACCGCGTCGGCGGTCACCTTGCCGCGGGCGATGAGGTCTTCCTCGTTGCGATCATTGAACATGTCCTGGTAGGCGAAGAGACCCAGCACGCGCGGGGTGTAATTCGCGTTGGTGTTGAGCGCGGTGACCAGGGCGTCGAACTGGGCGCGGGTCTTGATGACGATGGCGTTGTCCGTGCCGATGTGGGCGGTCTCGTTGCCGGTGACGACGGGGTTGGCCGGGGAGGCGATGCCACCGACGAGCTGGGTGTCCCAGTCCGTCTCTAGGTTGATTGAATCCGTGCGAAGGCTGGTGGTGGAGTTGAGCGCTTGGCTGCGTTCCTGATTGTGGTTGCGGTGCAGCACGGTGGAGCCGGTGGGAAGCGTGTCGGCCTCGCCGCCGCCCATGACCACCCAAGGCTTGGTGTCGGTGAAGCCGGGGCGGCCCTGGATGATTTGGCGGGTGATTTCCTGCCAGTTGCCGCGATTACCGACCTCGGCGAGGAAAATGCCGGTGCCGGGCTCGCCGATGTGGCCGTCGTTCACGATGCCGACGGGCAGGCCGGCGTTGGCCGCCTGGCGCATGAGGGAGCCCTGGTAGCCTGAGAGGGAGTTGATGAACAGATCGGTGGGCGGGGTGACGCCGCCGTCACCATCTTTGCCGAAGGAGCCGTAGCCATCGACCTTATGACCGAAAGCGTGTGTCGTGGCGCCACCGTTGGAAGTGCCGATCAGGGTGTTGTTCATGTGGCCGCGATAGGCGGCCATATTCGGGAGTTGATCCCACTGGAGTAGGGAATCCGGACCTTGGAAATACATGCGGGCGGCGAACCAGTGGTTCATACCGGTGCCGTCGGGGTGAAAGAAAATCACGTTGCCAGTCGGGAACAGACGCGTGGTGGGAACGCGGCCGGGATCTTGAGCGAGGAGCGAGGACGAAGCGGCCAAGGCCGCGAGCGCGAGGATCGGGAGGTGTTTCATGATGGACGGGAAAAGACCATCATCATGACTGCCATTTATTACGAATCTGAGACTCGGTGGTTACAAAACGGATACTATCAGGTTACGGCGGTTCGCGCGGATAGAAGGCGCAAAAAAGCCCAACGCACGGGCGTTGGGCGATGGCTGCGGGCAGCTAAACCGTGGTGAGAAACGTAGGGGGCAGGTGGCGACCAGCCTGCAGGCGGGGGCCACGGGAGGGCAGTGCCTGCGGTAACCGGTTCTGGAGTTCGAGGGGTGAAAGTGCCCGTGCGAACGCGGAATCAGCCGAGCACCCCGGCCTGCGCATCGTTGCGTGGACCGGTCTTTTTGCCGGCGCGCCGGCGGAGGGCGGCATCGAGTTTATCGACCAGCAGATCGATGGACTTGTAGGCGTCTTCGCTTTCCACGGATGCGAGGAGGTCGGGCCCGCCGATTTCGATGCGGCCCTTGGCCACGAAGCGAGCGGTGCCCTTGGTCTTGTCGTGGTCGAGATCGATGCGCACGCGGTCAATGCGTGGTTCGTGGCGGAGGAGGCGCCCGACCTTCTCGCTGATGCGAGCTTTCAGCGCGGGGGTGAGTTCGAGGTGGATCCCGGTGGCGATCAGTTTATCGGAGAGGCGGTCGGGGGTGATGAGGCTGGGGAGGGTTTTCATGCGCCTGTTAACGACTCGGTGTCGACGACTTCGTTGCTTACAAAACCATCCAGGATTTCCGCGCTCTTGGCGTGATTTTGCACTTCGCCGGAACGATTCAGCTTGGGTGGCAAAACGCATTTTGCCGCCCGGGCTGAATAGTCCGGCTAAGACGTGTCCCTCCAGTCGAAGGCGGAGTAACGGCCGAACCAGGCACCCAACCCGATCCAAAGTGTAACCCTGCAGGTTACACTTTGGATCGGGTAAGCGGTTGTGCGCCGGCTAGGGGCGACGGAGGGCGTCGGGTGAGAGTGCGTCGCGCGATCAGGCGGGATGCGCTTTTCACGAGAGGTCGCGGCCTTTTTGGCGGGCGGCGAGCCAGTGAAGGAGCAGGAGCGTGCGTTCCGCGTCCGGGAGACGTTTACGGCCTACTATAAAGTCGGTGATGCGCTGGCGGGGAACACCGAGGATTCGCGCGAGGTTGGCCTTTTCGCCGTAGGACCATTTTTGGTCGCGCAACACCCGGGCGAGTTCGTTCCACAACGGCGTCTCCGGGCCGGGCAGCAACGTCTCGCGGCGGGAGGCGTTGGCCCGTGCGTGCGCTCGTTTGGCGGCGCGTGCCGTCGCCTCCGCGGCCTTGACGAGCAAGCCGCCCATCACCAACACCGTTTCCAGTCGATCATGCCGAACGTCCATGCCTGTCGCACAGCAGGTTCCAAACCAAAGTGTAACCTGTGGGGTTACACTTTGGTTTGAGGATTGGTTTGAGGGGAGCTTGTGCGGCGGGCGGTGTGGGGGGGCGGGGCGGGGCGTTGGAGGTGCCTCGCGGGTAGGCTGAGGCTGAACCGGCTCTTCGGGCGTGGGCACCCGAGGATCAGCGGTCAGCGCTTTTTGTTTAGCGCGGTGTTGAACCAGTCGTTGGTGAGCGCCTGCTGCGGGCGCGGGGCCGGAGGGGCGGTGGGCGCGGGACGCGCCTGGCCCGGGCTCGTGCGCGGGCCGGCTTGGCCGGTCTTCGCTCCGAGCTGGGGCGCGCTGCGCATCGACAACGCGATGCGTCCTCGCGTGAGGTCGATCTCGGTCACCGTGACGCTCACTTTCTGGCCGGGCTTCACCACGGCCGACGGGTCTTTCACGAAACCGTCGGCCAGCTGGCTCACGTGAACCAAGCCGTCTTGGTGCACCCCGATATCCACGAACGCACCGAAGGCCGTCACATTGGTCACGAGGCCGGGCAACTTCATGCCGGGCTTCAAATCCTCGGGCTTGTTGACGCCTTCCTGAAAACTGAACGCCTCAAACTTCTGACGTGGGTCGCGGCCGGGCTTGGCGAGCTCGGCCATGATGTCGGTCAACGTGGGCAACCCGACCGTGTCGGTGACGTAGGCGGAGAGGTTGATCTTCTTGCGGAGTTTCTCGTCGCGCAGGAGATCGCCCACGGTGCAGCCGAGGTCGGCGGCCATTTTTTCAACGAGCGCATAACGTTCGGGATGCACCGCCGAGGCGTCGAGCGGGTGCGCGGCATCGCGGATGCGGAGGAAGCCGGCGGCTTGTTCGTAGGCTTTGGGGCCGAGGCCGGTGACGTCGAGGAGGTCGGCGCGGGTCTTGAACGGGCCTTTGTCGTTGCGGCGCGTGACGATGGCGGCGGCGCTGCGGCTGTTGAGTCCGGAGACTTGGGCGAGCAGTTGTTTCGAGGCGGTGTTGAGCTCGACGCCGACGCCGTTCACGCAGCTGACGACCGTGTCGTCGAGGGAGCGCTTCAACGCGTTCTGATCGACGTCGTGTTGGTATTGGCCGACGCCGATGGACTTCGGGTCGAGCTTCACGAGTTCGGCCAGCGGGTCCATCAAGCGGCGACCGATGGAGACGGCGCCACGCACGGTGAGATCGTGGTCGGGGAACTCTTCGCGGGCGACTTCGCTGGCGGAGTAGATCGACGCGCCGGATTCGTTGACCATCACGACGGAGATGGAGGCGGGGAGCTTGAGCGTGCGGATGAAAGCTTCGGTCTCGCGTCCGGCGGTGCCGTTGCCGATGGCGATGGCCTCGATCTTAAAGAACTCTATAAAACCTTTGATCTTTTCGGTGGCTTCGACCTCGTGGCGGTCGGGGTAAACCACGTCGTTGTGCAAGAGCTTCCCTTGGCGATCGAGGATGACGGTTTTGCAACCGGTGCGGAAACCGGGGTCGAGTGCGAGGACGGCGCGCTGGCCGAGGGGCGCGGCGAGGAGGAGCTCGCGGACGTTTTCGGTGAAGACTTTGATGGCGTCCACGTCGGCCTTCTTTTTGGAATCGAGGCGGAACTCGGTTTCCATCGCGGGGGCGAGCAGACGCTTGAGGGCGTCGGCGAGCATCAGGCGGAGTTGGGCGGTGGAGGAGGTCGATCCCGGAGCGCCAGCGAGCTGGCTGCCTACGGGGGAAGAAGAGGGGCGGATGATGAGGCGTTCGAGTTCGGCGAGGGCGAGGAGTTCGTCCACGGTGATACGCATCATTAGAAATAGCTCTTTTTCGCCGCGGCGCATGGCGAGGAGGCGGTGGGACGGGCACTTGGCGAGGGGCTCGGACCACTCGAAGTAATCTTTGAATTTCGCGCCTTCGACTTCTTTGCCGGGGATCAGCTTCGATGAGACGACGGCGGATTCGCGGTAGAGGCGGCGGAGGTTTTCGCGGGCGGCGGCGTCGTCGCTCACGCGCTCGGCGAGGATGTCGCGCGCGCCGGCGAAGGCCTCCTCGGGTGTGGCGATTTTCTGGAGCGGCGTGGGCGGGGATTTGCCATCGTCGGGTTGGTATTCACGACCCACATACGCATGGGCGGCGGTAGCCAGGTCGATGGCGGGGTCTTGGGCCCAGATGAGGTCGGCGAGGGGTTCGAGGCCCTTCTCTTTCGCGATGGTGGCGCGGGTGCGTTTTTTGGGGCGGAAGGGCAGGTAGATGTCTTCGAGGCGGACGAGGGTTTCCGCGAGGGCGATCTGGTTGTCGAGGGCGGGGGTGAGGAGGTTGCGCTCCTTGAGCGAGGCGAGGATGGCGGCGCGGCGTTCGTCGAGCTGGGCGAGTTGTTCGAGGCGGTCGCGGATGGTGGTGATTTGAACTTCGTCGAGTTCGCCGGTCATCTCCTTGCGGTAGCGGGCGATGAAGGGGACGGTCGCGCCGTCTTTGAGGAGCTGGGCGGTCGTGGCGACCTGGTGGACTTTGACGTTGCCGAGTTCCTGGACGATGCGAAGGACGTGCTCGGCGTTGGGGAGGGCGGTGGGTTCAGCCATGAAAAGAAGGCCTGAGTGCAACGCGTGGGAGGACGTGAGCAAGGGCAATCCGCCGTCGGGCTGCACGCGACGGAATTAGCGGGAGCTGACCGCCACTTCGTTGGAGGTCTCCGCGATGATGTAGATGCGCACGACGCGGCTGTGATAGGTGTCACGATTTACGCGTGGCCCGTCGTAGTGGGCGTTGTTGAGGCCGGACGATATCCAGCTCTTCCCTTGTCGCGCCATGATTTGATGGATGATGAACATGCGATCCCAGCTGTAGACCACGAGATCGCCCTTCTTAAGATAGTCGTAGGGTGCTCGTTCGACGGTGGCGATGGCCACGACATCGCCGGGGTTTCCACTGGCTGGTATGTAGGGTTGCATGCTGCCTGTGCCTAGAACGATGACCGCGTTCTGGCCGGCGAGGCGGCGGGCTTCTTGCTCGGTCTTCACAACGTAACGCGGTGGCAACGAAGGCTTGGCGAAACGGAAAGCAGCGGGCGTGGCGACGGCGAGAAACGCGACGACCAAGATCGCGATGATGATCAGGAATATCTTCATGGCCTATTGGGTTACCCGGCCGGCGCGCTTGTGAGGACCGCCGCCGCATCGGGGTGGTGGGCGGGCGGAGCTCCTTCGCCAGACAGCGGTGTTTCTTCGGTCAAGGTAGCACGCGTGTGCCGTCGCGATCAGTGGGTCACCACCCCCAATGCCGCTGGCGGGCAGCCCCCTCGCGGGTAGGTGCCCACCGCGGCCGTGCTGAGCTTAGTCCCGCCCTGCCTCAGTCGAGGCGGTAAGGCCTCACATCTTGAAG
The DNA here is from genome assembly GCA_031412735.1 of Rariglobus sp. Classification (GTDB taxonomy): domain Bacteria; phylum Verrucomicrobiota; class Verrucomicrobiia; order Opitutales; family Opitutaceae; genus Rariglobus. The sequence continues at coordinate 13,516 of JANODO010000103.1, forward strand.
CTCGAACTCAGCTGGAATACGGCGCTGACGATGGCGAAGGCGATGAAGCCCACGAAGCTGAAAACGCCCAACAGGACCACCGTCGCGATGATCTTCGTGAAGGCGTTGAGCTGGTAGGTAATGGCTTTCTGATACGTCACGGCGATCTTCTTCAGGCTAGGGACAAGGTTGCCGGTGTTTTCGCCCACGGCCAATTGGTCGAGCACCAGATCGGGGAAGCAGCCGGTGCGAGCCAGTGAGGCGGAGAGCGCTTCGCCTTCGAGCACGCGGCCGGTGGCCTCGTCGAAGGCCTGACGGTGGACGCGGTTTTGAATCTGGCGCTCCGTCATGCGCAGTGCCTCCGAGGTGGTGATGCCGTTTTCAAGCAGCACCGAAAGCGTCTGGCTGAAAGCGAGCACCGTCTGTGAAACCGAAAACGGGCCCAGCAGCGGAACCTTTAGCGCCCACGCATCGGTTTGCACGCGGCCGCTCTCGGTGTTGCGCCAGCGCCAGAACGCCACCGCGCCGAGCACGAGGCCGACGATCACGAATATTCCGTATTTGAGGCCGAAATCTGAGAAGCCGAGCAGCACGCGCGTAGACGTGGGCAACTCGCCGCCGAGCGAGGTGAGCAGCGTCTGCAGGCGGGGCAGCAGGAAGACCATGAAGAAGATGATCACGCCCCCGGCCACGACCATCATGAAAGCGGGGTAAGCCAACGCGCTGAGGACTTTTTGCCGTAGCTCTTTTTGTTCCTGGAGATGCGCGATGAGGCGGGTGAGCACGTCGTTGAGATTGCCCGTGGCTTCACCTGATTGAATGAGATTGATAGTCGATGAATCGAACACGGTGGGAAACGTGCCCATGGCGCGGGAGAGCTGCGCGCCTTCGCTCAATTGTTCCCAGAGCAGTCCGCAGAGGAGGCGCAGGCGGGGCTCTTTTATGCGCATGCTCAACATGCGCACGGATTCGCCGGCGGAGAGTCCGCTGGTGGTGAGATCGACCAGCGACTCCAAAAAAGGCAGGCGTTCGCGGCGGGACAACGAGGCGGCCGCCGGCACCTTGAGGGCCGAAGAAGGAGCCGGGGCGGCGGTCGAGGACGCGAAGATTTTTTTCCGTTTGGCGGTGGCGATCTTGGTGGTGGTTTCGCTCACCTGCACGGGCGTGAGGCCGCGGGCGCCGAGGAGCCGGAGCGCGTCTTTGCGGTTGGGCGCATCGACGATGTCGTGATGCGTTTGGCCGGAGCGGTCGCGGGCGGTGTAGCTAAAGGACGGCATGGGGAAAATGACGAATGACTAATGACGAATGCCGAATGGGTCGGACAGCAGAGGCGTGGAGATTTGAATCATTCGTCATTCGACATTGGGCATTGGTCATTCCGCGCGCGGCGCGCGGTCATTTTTCCGCCACCGTGATGACGCGGAGGACTTCGTCGAGGGTGGTGTTGCCGGCCTTGACCTTTTCCCAGCCGGATTGGCCCAAGGTGCGCATGCCGTTGACCCGTGAGCACTCGGCGAGGGTGCGTGTGCTTTCACGTTTAAGGATGAGATCGTGAAGCTCGTCGTTGGGCTTGAGAATCTCGAAGAGACCGATGCGGCCGCGATAACCGGTGCCGCGGCAACGATCGCAGCCGACCGGACTGTGCAGGTGCGTGATCCCGGCGGCTTCGGTTTCGGCGAGGCCAAGGATGGCCATGGTATCCATGAGCTTGATCCTGGCGATGGGCTCGGGGCGCGAGCAGTCGTGGCAGAGGCGGCGCACGAGGCGTTGTGCGATGACCAACTCGATGGCCGAGGCGACGAGAAACGGCTCGATGCCCATGTCGATCAAACGCGTGATGGCACCGGGCGCGTCGTTGGTGTGGAGCGTGGAGAACACCAGGTGACCGGTGAGCGAGGCGCGGATGGCGATGTCGGCGGTGTCGCGGTCGCGGATTTCGCCGACCATGATCACGTCGGGGTCTTGGCGAAGAATACTGCGGAGTGCGTTGGCAAAGGTGAGGCCGATCTCGGAGCGGATCTGAATCTGGTTAACGCCGGGGACCTCGTATTCGATCGGGTCTTCAACCGTGATGATGCGCAGATCGGTGGAGTTGATCTTGCGCAGGAAGGCGTTGAGCGAGGTCGATTTGCCGGAGCCGGTCGGGCCGGTGACCAGGATGATGCCGTGGGGGTAGTCGAGGACGTGGTTGATCTGCGCCTGCTCGTCGGCGCTCATGCCGAGGCGGTCCATGGTGTAGGCTTCCTTTTTCTGGTTCAGGAGGCGCAGTGAGACGGATTCGGCGTAGATCGTGGGCGCGGTGGCGACGCGGATGTCCAAGACGTTGGCACCGGCGCGGAAGTTGATGCGGCCGTCCTGCGGGAGGCGTTTTTCCGAAATGTTAAGCTTCGCCATGATCTTCAGGCGCGAGATGATCGCGTCTTGGAAACGACGAAGGTTCTCCGGGACGGGCACTTGCACGAGGAGACCATCGACCCGGTAACGGATGGTGAGCTGGGTTTCCTGCGGCTCGAAATGGATGTCGGTGGCCTCGTCGTCGACCGCTTGGGAAATCACATCGGTGACGAAGCGGACGACGGCGGCGTCCTCGTCCACGTCGGCATCGGCTTGGTGGAGGGTTTCAGGGGCGACGTAATCCTCGTCGCCGCCTTCGAGGCTGCCGGAGCCCACGCCAAAGTGCTGGAGGATGAGATGGTGGATCTTCTCGGGGACGCCGAGGTGCCAGAAGAGCGGACGCGCGGTGAACGTGCGTATCCAGTCGGCCATGACCGGCTCGGGCGGCCAGGCGGTGGCGAGGTGGAGGGGCGTGGAGTCGGTGATCGGGGCGGCGTCTTCGGCGCGGGCACCGCCGATGGCGATGGGCACGAGTTGGTAATCGTGGACCAAGCGGGCGGGGAGGAGGCTGAGCGAATCGTCGTCGGCTTCCAGGTTGCTGGCGGTGTGAAGGCCGGCGGCGACGGCCAAGGCGGCGAGGGTTTGCGGTTCGTCGAGGGCGAGGGCGGCGGCGAGGAGTTTCAAACGCTGGCCGCGCGGGGACTCGGCAATGGCCTGGCGCTGGGCATCCGAGATGCGCTCGGCGAGGGAGGCGGGCAGGTCGACCGTGGCGCTCGGTAGGTTCATGGCTTGCTGGGGGCGACCTTCTCGGGAGCGGCGGCCGGTTTGGCGGGGGCGGCGGCAGGGCGGGTGTCGATTACGGAGCGGATGGCCTTGCCCTGGGGGTTTTTGTCGAGGCGACCGATGACGTCGGCGTTGTCGAGCGCGGTGTTGGTCAGCACGACGGGGCGCAGGAAGAAGATGAGGTCGGTGCGGCCCTTGGTGCGGCTGCGGCGGCCGAAGAGATCGCCGAGAAACGGAATGGGGCCGAGGCGGTTGCTGACCTTGGAGTTGCTGTCGCGTTGGAGGCCGCCGAGCACGATGATGTCGCCATTGTTGGCGCTGACGAACGACTTGGTCGTGCGCCGGCCGATGCGGGGTTGCTCGTTGCCGTCGACGGTGACGGTGCCGAGGACATCTTCGACTTCTTGTTCGACCTCGAGCTGCACGGAGCCGTCCGCGCCGATGAGTGGAGTAACTTTGAGGCGGATACCAATCTCCTGCTGCGTGACGGTGGAGGAGGTGCTCAGGCCGTTGTTGTTGCCGGTGGGAGACGAAGTCGTGCCGGAGATGACGGGGCGGGTTTCGCCGACAAAGATTTCCGCTTCCTTGTTGTGGGATGTCGAGATGGTCGGGACGGAGAGGATGGTGGTGTTGTTTTTACGCGGGGTGGAGCTCAGGCCGATGGCGGCGCTGAGGTTTTGTCCGTAGCCCGTGCTGGCTGCAAAGCCGCTGGCTCCGTCGGCGCCGATGCCGCCGATGTTGCCGCCGGGGCCGGAGGCGAGGAAGCCGGTGAGGCGGTTGTTTTCGACGCGGAGGCCGAGGCTGTCCACGCCGGACGTGCTTTCGTCGGTGAGGGTCACCTCGGCGATGACCACCTCGATGCGAACCTGGGCGAGGAGGACGTCGATTTTGGCCACGAGTTCGCGGAGAAGGCGGATGTCGTCGGCGGTGCCGGAGACCACGATGGAGTTGCTCCGCTCATCGGGCAGGATGGTGAGCATGCTGCTAAACGTTTCGGTGGCGGCGGCGTTTTGGACCAAGGAGACGGCCGGGTTGGTCGCCCCGGGAGGCGCGGGCGTGGCGTTGGGCGCGACGGGCGCGGGGGCACCGACGCGGGTGTTGGACTCTTGGCCGGCGGTGCGGGCGGCGGCGGTTTGGCCGGTCACGAGCTGGCTCAGCAACGTGGCGACGTCGGTGGCCTTGGCGTTGTTGAGGTTGAGGACGTCGGTGCGTGTGTTGGGGTCGGCCTTGATGTCGAGCTTGCCGATCAGGTCGTCGAAAAAGGCCTGCTGCTTGGGGTCGGCGATGAGGACGACCTGGTTGGTGCGATCGTCGGCGGAGAGGGAGAGGGAGTTGCCGAGGGCGAGCTGGTTGGGGCTCTGCAGGATGAGCTTGATGCGGCTGACCAAGTCGCTGGCTTTGGCGAATCGGAGCGAGTAAAACTTCGGGGCGAAGTCGGTCGATGCGGGGCGGTCGAGGGCGACGAGCAGTTGTTCGACGCGTTGGAGGTTGGCGATGGAATCGGTGACGAGGAACGAGTTGGTGTTGTTGAACAGCACCGCGCCGCCGAGCTGGATGTTGAGCAGCGTGTTGAGCTGCGGAACGAATTCCTGGGCCTTGAGGTTGACGAGATCGAAGATCTTGGAGGCGACTTTGCCAGTGGGCGGCACGTGGAGGAGCGAACCGGTGATCATCTCGGGCGCCTCGGTGCGCGTCTTGTTGGCGAGCTCGACGATCTTCAGGTAGCGATCACCCATCTCGACCACGCCGATGTTGTTGAGCGCGAGAACGGAGACGAGGGCCTGCAGCGCCTCGGACTTGGGGACGGGGCGCGGGATGTTGAGCGTGATCGCGGTCGCGGGCAGGGCTTGCGGCCGGAGAATGATACGGCCGGTCCACGTTTCGAGGTTTTGGATGACGAGTTCGAGCGGTGTATCCGGGAGCCGGATGGGGCCGATCATCTCCTCGGGTGCGGTGGCTGCGGGAACGGTGGTGGAGGCGGTCTCCGGGATTTGCGCGCTCAAAAAGACAGGGCTGAGGCAGAGTCCTGCGAGGACGAACAGACGGGGGAATCGCATAAAAAAGAGTTACGAAACGACGCGGACGGGAAAACACAAGAGAGGCGAATGCAGGGCGGTTGTAAATGGAGTTCGCGGGCTGCCGGGGCGATCAGGGGAGTTAGATTTTTGAAACTTGCGAGCGAGGAGAGCGGCCTTAACCGTGACACCTTACATGCCCAATAGTTTCGGTCATCTTTTTCGCATCACCACGTGGGGTGAAAGTCACGGTCCCGGCATCGGCGTGGTCATCGACGGGTGCCCCCCGCTCCTGCCGATCACGGCCGAAGAAATCCAGGCCGAGCTTGATCGGCGTCGTCCGGGACAGAGCGATATCACGACTCCGCGCAAAGAAGCGGACGTCGTGGAAATCCTTTCGGGCGTCTATGAAGGCAAGACCACGGGCACGCCGATCGGACTTTTTGTGCGCAACACCGACCAGCGGTCCAGCGCCTACAACGAGATGAAGCAGGCCTTCCGCCCCTCGCATGCGGATTTCACTTATCAGGCGAAGTTCGGCGTGCGCGACCCCAACGGCGGAGGCCGCAGCTCGGCGCGCGAGACCATCGGCCGGGTGGCGGCGGGTGCGTTTGCGAAGAAGATTTTGTCGTTGGCGCACGGCATCGAAACACGTGCCTACATCACGCGCATTCACGATATCTCCACGCCCGCCGAAGCGTTGCAGGCGTTTCCTTCCCTGGCCGCCGTGGAGGCGACTGCGGTGCGTTGTCCGCATCCGGCGACGGCGGCGGCGATGATCGCGCGAATCAAAGAGGTGCGCAGCCAAGGCGACTCGGTCGGCGGCGTGATCGAGTGCCGCATTCGCAACGTGCCGGCGGGGTTGGGCGAGCCGGTGTTCGACCGCCTCGAAGCCGACTTGGCCAAAGCGATGTTGTCGTTGCCGGCGACCAAGGGCTTTGAAATCGGCAGCGGTTTCGACGGCGCGCTGCTCAAGGGCTCCGAGCACAACGATCTGTTTGAAAACCGTGACGGTCGCGTGCGCACCGTCACGAACCGCTCCGGCGGTGTGCAAGGCGGCATCAGCAACGGCGAGGAGATCGTGTTCCGCGTGGCTTTCAAGCCGACCGCGACCATCCTCCAGCCGCAACAAACCGTCGACTTGGAAGGCCAGGCGACCGAGCTGATGGGCAAGGGCCGTCACGATCCCTGCGTCGTGCCCCGCGCGGTGGTCATTGTAGAAGCGATGGCGGCGCTGGTGCTGCTCGATCATGCGATGCGCCAGACGGCGCAGAACCGCGCGTTTGAATTTCCCGGATAACCCCCCAACCTGTCTAGCATGGACCCCGTTCCGCTGCTCGACCTCGACCAAGCCATGCCCGCCGAAGCTCCTCTCGTTTATATCATTCTAGGCGCCGCCGCGTCGGGGCGTCGCGAGGTGCTCGCGGACCTGATCGACGGCGGGCTGGCCGAAGGCGACCAGGCGGTCGTGCTGTTGTCCTCGAACGAGGCCGCGAGCGAACACGACGCCGCGCTCGCGCACGTGGCCCGCTGGGCGTTGAGCGAGGGAGCGATCAACGCCGCGCTTCCCCCCGGGGCGACGCACATCTTTTTCGTGACCGACGGACGTCTTGACCCGGTCGATCAGCTCGAGGCTTTGCAAAAATGGATCTCCGCGGTTCAGGCCGAAGTCGGGCGGGTCATCACGGTGGTCAACTGCCAGCTCGCGGAGAAGCACCCGGCGCTCATCGCGTGGTATGAGGCGTGTATCCATTTTTCGGATGTGGCGCTGCTCAACCGCCGCGAAGGCGTGGCCAACAAGTGGATGTCCGAGTTTCAGCTGCGTTTTAAAGAGGCGTGTTTCCCGTGCCTGTTTGAAATCGTGAAGGCCGGCCGCGTGAAAAATCCCTTGATCGTGCTCGATCCGCAGGCGCGTCGCATGTCGCACATTTTCGACATCGACGAGTGGACGGGCATCAATCTCGAAGGCGTGGAGTTTGGCACCGAAGGCGAAGACGAACCGGAGGCGGACAACGACGTCACCACGCCGAAGGCCGAAGCCGGAAAGAAGAAAGGCCATCCCAACCAATCGCCCACGGACGACGACGATTGGCTGCCGGAGAAGGAGCCGTATTTCGAGGTGCTGCCCAACGGGCGACGGGCGAAGGAGATTCCGGATATCACCAAATACCTAGGGTAGGCTGCGAGCCAGGTGTGTTCGGTAGGCCGAACGCTGACAGAGAAGAAAAACAAAAAGGTTGGATGACCCGACGAGCGAGGGAGGCGGGGGATTTTGTCGCACGATTCCGCGAAGCTTTGGCGGCTGAGATCTCCGGGTGTGCACGTGCTTGCCGCCGCGAAGGCGATTCGCCACGCCGAGTATCTCGCGGTCGAGCTCGATAGTTTTGATGGCGACATGCTTCAAGCCATCAAAGAAAGTTACTGTTACCTTACCGCCCACGAGATCGCCCAGGGCACCAAATAATTTACCCCCACCATGCCTAACCAAATCGGAATCGGAATCATCGGCTGCGGCAATATTTCGCAGGCCTACTTCAACGGCGCCAAACTCTTCGAGGTGCTCAAGGTCGTATCCTGCGCGGACCTCAACACCGCGCTGGCCGAGGCCAAAGCCACGGAAAACGGCTGCAAGGCCCAGACCGTGGACGAACTCCTCGCCAACCCCGAGGTTCAGCTGGTCATCAACCTGACGATCCCCGCCGTGCACGCGAAAGTGAGCCTCGCCGCGCTCGCCGCCGGCAAGCACGTCCACAGCGAAAAGCCCCTCTCGGTGAGCCTGGAAGACGGCCAAAAAATCATGAGCACCGCCGAGGCCAAAGGCCTGCTGGTCGGTTGCGCGCCGGACACCTTCATGGGCGGCGGTTACCAGACCTGCCGCAAGCTCGTGGACGACGGCTGGCTCGGCAAAGTGGTCGGCGGCACCGCCTTTATGATGGGCCGCGGGCCCGAGAGCTGGCACCCCAACCCGGCCTTTTTCTACGAGACCGGCGCCGGCCCGATGTTCGACATGGGCCCGTATTACGTCACCGCGCTCGTGCACCTGCTCGGCCCCGTGAAGCGCGTGAGCGCGATCACCACGAAGGCCTTCGAGCAACGTATCGCCACCTGCAAAGAGCAATTCGGCAAACTGCTCCCCGTCGCGATTCCCACGCACTACTCGGGCTCGTTGGAGTTCCATTCCGGCGCGGTGATCACAGCCACGATCTCCTTCGACGTGCACGCGCACGGCCACAGCCCGATCGAGATTTACGGCACCGAAGGTTCGCTCAAGGCGCCTGATCCGAACACCTTTGGTGGCCCGATCCAGCTGTGGACGCCCGCAACCAAGGAATGGCAGCCGCAGGCCTTCAGTCATAATTACCTGATGAATTCGCGCAGCATCGGCGCGGCGGATCTCGCGTATGCGATCCTTAGCAACGGCAAGCGCAAGCACCGTGCGAGCGGCGCGTTGGCGCTCCATGCGCTCGAAGTGATGCACTCGTTTGAAAAGTCGTCCACGACGGGCGCGAGCATCGAAATCGTCTCCCGCCCCGATCAGCCCGAGGCGCTGCCCCTCGGCCTGATCGAGGGTCGGCTCTGAGGCGTCCAAACCCTCTGAACGATAAAGTGCGCGTCATGGCACCCTGAACGACAAACGCCCGATCTTCGCATGATCGGGCGTTTTTTGCGGGCGGTTTCGCCAGGCGATCCGACGACGGCGCGGCTTTTACGGCACGCTCCGCCGCTTCGGGTGTGTTCGCTGCCGGGCCGGGGCACTTGCCGACCGCATCGACCGCAAACGCGTCATCCCGCTGACCGTGCATTCGCTCGCGGTGGTGTCCCAGCTTCTCGCGAGCGTGGCGTTTTTTCACGAAGCGGTGTCGCACTGCACGGCAAGTAAATGCCCGGGCCCTGCTTGTGACCGGCGATAGGCGGACTACTAAGGTCGCTGCGTGCCGAAATAGAGCCTGCCTTTCTTGATCGAACCACGCATTGTTTGGGGAGAGATATCAGCCGCGCCTCTGGTTCAAGCGGTCTTAGATTTCTCTCTCTCGTGGTCCTTTGGGATGCGATGTATCCGATGACCGCTGTTCGTTGAACTTTAGTGTTTAACATGCCTGAAAAAGACTCACCTGCCATGACACGTTCACCTTTCTATCAGTCCTCTGTGCCCGACACGCTCGAGGATCTTGTAATCACGCACGAGGTAATCGCCTCGCGAGCCCGGGAGCTTTGGTTGGAACAAGGCCGCCCGCAAAATTTAGACGCCGAAATCTGGTTGGAGGCGGAGGCGGAACTCCAAGCCATTCAGCAAGGCTGCTTCCGCCACCCGCACCATCAATGTTCCGGCTGAATTTTATCGCGACTTATCAACGAGGAGCGGCATTGGCCCCCTCGGCTGTAACGGCACGTGGTAGAAGACCGCTTCTGCAAACAAGGCATCGCCTGGATGAAGCGGGAGGCCCCTGCCCGACGCCGACCGCGCGCTCTTGGACGAAGATCTTAAGCTGCACACTCGGCCGCAGACGCTGAACGACGCCTTGGAGAAACATAGTGCCGCGACCACGGGAAGCCTAAGCCGTAACGATGCCGTTGCAGCGCAAGGTGGAGCGCGATCTCCGGGCGCGTTCAGCAGGCGGACGGCTTCAACGGCGCTCGGAAATCGCCGTCCACCTTTTGGGTTTCACCGGCCCCAAGGGCTTTTCACCTTCGACTGCATGGATACGGAAAAGCGGGGCGAGGGAGTCCCAGTAGGCGGACCCGCCGCACTTGACTCGGACTACGCGGGCATTGGCGAAGTCGGCGCAGATTACGTCAGGCGCTTTCAAAACACTATCCACTCGCCCACCCCGACTTGGACTTCGGCGATGGGGTTTACGATGTGAAGACGGTTACTCCGGGATCTCTGGTTCACCGCAATAAGCCAATCACGGTCCTTTCGCGTATCGGCTATTGATCGTTAATAGTTTCCGTGGGAGACGAACGGGGTCCGGCATCGTCTTTCGAGGCGATCCCCATTAACCCTCAGCCCTCTTATGCTCATGCGTCGTATGCGTCCGTTGGTTTTGTTCATGGTTAGTTTTCTCGGAGTTTGCAGCGCCTTGTCTGCTGGCGAACCGCTTTGGTCCGTGAAACTCAAGGAGAAGGTCGAGTGGCACACGTTGACCCAACTCGGCACGGTGCTGGTCGGCACCAAGGCCGCCGTGCAGGCCTATGATCCCGAAACCGGAACGTTGCTCTGGCAGCGCACCGATCTGACCAAGACGAATATCCATAACGCCCGCGAGGTCCCCTCCACGCCCTACCTGTTGTGCAATCTTTCGTCCGGCATCGGCGGCTCCAAGGTCACGCTGCAGGCCATCGATTATCTGACGGGTGAGACCGTGTGGCAGGCGCCGGAAATCCAAGGTCAATACCTCGCCACCTATCCGTTGCCTGCGCTCGGCATCGCGATTTTTGCATTCAATGGCTGGGGCGGAGAGATGGATGGCATGATCCTCCGCGCGCATGACCTGCTGACCGGTGCGACCAAGTGGGAGACGAAATTCGCCAAGGCCAACTCCGTGCCGCTCCACCTGGCCGACGGTTCGGGCAAGTTCATGCCGCGCATGGATCTTTCCGGCTATCATGATCCGGTGGTCGAGGGGAACATTGCTTACCTCGGTTTCAAGGGCGTTCACGCGCTCGATCTCACCACCGGCGAGATCAAGTGGGGCGTGGAGTTCAACCCCGGCGCAAAAGATTTCAAACGCACCTACGCTCCGATCCGCATCGACGGCCAGCGGCTTTACGCCGCCGGAGGCGGCAGTGTGTATGCCATCGATAAAACCACCGGCGCGATCATCTGGCAGAGCAACCGCATCTCCAGCTACGCGGGCCTTTTCAAATCGCGCGACAACGCGATCGTGTCCCAAGTCGAGCCGGTCAACGGCCGCGTGTTTATTCGCTTTGGCGGCAATTTCTCCAACGGCCAGGCGGTCGCGCTGAGAGAACCGCTCGGCATGGCGGCGTTCGATGCCGCGACCGGCGAGGAAGTCTTCAAGTTCACCAAGGCCCAGGAGGGCATCACCAATCTCATGGTGTTACCCACGCTCAACACCGTGCTCTTCGCCGACGCGCAGGAGCTCTACGGGTTGGACATCTCCGGACCGACCCCGACGGAGAACTTCAGTGTGCCCATCGAGTTCAAACGCAAGATGGGTGGTGGCGACGTCGCCAAGATCGGCCTCGGCGCGCTCGGCGGCGTTACTGGGTTGGTGAAGGCAACCATGGCGCAGAGCAAAGGCCGCCTCGACGTGCCGGTGGCGATTACCCTGCGCTCCGGTCACATCGTGGTGATGGGTAAACAACATCTCATGGGTTACGACCCGGCGACCAAGACGTTTAAGTGGTCCACCTACTATGCCGCCCCGGGCGACGCTCTGGGTGATTCGATGCTTTTTGCGGTGACTGCCTTCGCTGCAGTAGCGGGCAACGCGCAGGCCATGGCGGCTCCATCGTATGCCTCCAGTGAATACAACTCCGCCGTGAAAAACACCCACAGCGCCCTCGACCGCTATAACGCGGCCGCCGGCAAACGCACTGCGGCCAGCGCCGCCGCCGGCAAGTATGCCTATGTGCTGACCCAAGTGGAGGAGGGCGGCAAAAACGGCCTCGGCCTGATGGGCATCAGCCTCGACACGGGCGAAGGCGAAAAGCAGCTCCTGCTCAACGACAAGGCGCCGCAATACTCGGTCGATGAGCCCATGAACCGGCTCTATCACATCAAGGGCGGCAAGCAGCTCTCCGCGTTCGATCTGTGAGCGGGCGGCGGGCTCGCGGGACGGTCTGTTTAACGTGAAAATGGGGGAGTAGGCCGCGAGCTAGCCCGCGCCGCAGACGCGCCTGCAAGCAGGCGGCCTACTCCCGAAATGCCATCCGGCCCGCCGACTTCAGTTGAGTCGAAGGGAAGGAGTTGAGTCGACGGGGACAGGCCGTGTTTTGTTAGCTCTTAATTGAATTGAAAAAAGCTACGGCGTGGTGGGCGTAAGGCCCGAAGGTGGCGACCACCACGATTAGGTTAAGGGTAGGGAAAACTAACAAAACACGGGCAGCCCCCGCCCAGTCCCCTTTTGGGCGCTGCCTCATCGGTTTCGGGACGGCCTGTAGAGGTGATCGAAGACGTGGTTGGCGACGTTATTGCCCTGCTCAATGCCGCCGGTGGCGTCATACAGCCAATGGATGCCCAGGTAAATGCGGCTATAGGCGTTTTCAGCTTCGGCCTGCGAGAGCGAGGTGAAGCTGCGGGGGGCCAGCGGGCGGATCGCGCCGGTATTGTCGCGGGTCTGGCCGTCGTATTCGTCGGAGACAAAGGTGAAGGCGATCTGGTCGGTGCCGTAGAAGCGGCGGAGGACCTGAAAGAGCGCGCCACCGAACGCGGCGTGGCCCGAGGGGTAGGCTGGGAACGGCGGCGTGAAGTTGGGGCCGGTGAGGTTGCTGGCGGGCGCGCCGAGGGGGTGGAAGATCGGGTCGCCGACCGTGTCGACGTTGTCATCGGCGTGGGCCCGGCGGATCAGGGTGACCGGGCGTTCCACCTCGTAATAATATTTCGTCTCCCACCCGGCGATCGCGGTGTCGGCCATGGCGACGTTCAGGATGGCCAGAAGCCGGGCGAGTTCCGTCTCCTCGGTGTGGCGGGCGGCAGCGATGGTCCGGGCCACCTGGTTGTAGAGACGGGGCGGCGCGCAGAGGCTCGGGGTGCCGTCGTAGGCCCAGAAGATGCCGATTTGGGTGCCTTCGGCGCTGCGCTCCGTGGGTGTGTTGGTGCCGTCGCCGCCGAGGCGTTTAACCTCTACGAAGGCCATGGAGTGTTCGACCGAATTGATGGCCGGTGGCGGCGGCAGGCGGAACTGGTTGCTGGCGAGCATGACGAACGGCCTGACCTGAGACCAGTGGGAGCCGAGCGCAATGGGCGCCATGCTGATGGGGTCCTGCTGCCATTTGCCCATATCGGGCTTGGGGATGTAACCCACGCCCATCATGTCTTCGGCGTGGGCGGAACCATCACCAGTGCGGTTGGCGATGACGGCGGCGGCGACGGACTTGCCCAGCGTTATGCCCCAGGTTTTTGGGGGGGAGTTCGGGATGCGGGCGAGGTCTTCGGCGAGAAACGTGGCGAAGCGCGGCGCCTGGGACGGGAAGGTTGCGACAAGGGCATCGTGGGCGGCTTGGGCGACGGCGGCCTCACGGGCGGTGCCGGTGCGGGCGCGGCCGATGCCCAAGTAACTTTGGTATTTTCCGGTGAGAGCGTTGATGGTCTCGAAGACGGCAACTTGCACGATGGCAATCGCGCGACTGGCGCGACAGGGACCGAGCTGTTCACCATAGACCCGGGTCTCGCCGATGGCGACGGGCGTGTGGTCCAGGCCGCTGGCGTCGATCGCAATCTGGTTCCAGCGAAGCACCCCGCGATTGGCGGCGGCGACGGGCGGTCTTGGCACGGGGTGCGGGTGGGGGGGCGCGGTGAACCTCGGACCAAAGAATTCGTGCGGACTGCGGGGCGTTGAATTCGCGAAGGCCGAAGGGACGGTCATCGCCAACGATAGGAGTGCAGTGACGTGGGTGAGAACGAGCAGGGTGTAGGTCTTCATTGGGGATTCGGCCGGCTGCGGCGAAATGCCGCCGCCGGCTTGTGGTGCCCCCGAGACAGGCCGTTGGGCGGCGTGTTCGATTCCGCACCGGACGGTCGAAGTGGGTGCGGACGGCGACCGCAGTGTGTGCCCGGAAGGCGTGAATACGAAATCAGGACGCGCGCACCGTTCGTTTTAACCCGCTCCAGGCGTGGAGAATTCAACCACACGGCGCGTCTCGGCCGGACCGCAAGCGCGCAGCCCCGAGGCCGGGCCATGGCTGCGAGCAAGGGCCGAAATGGGGTCAGCCAAGGGCCGAAACGGGATCGGGTTCGCGCCGAAATGGGGCGGCTGGGCTACCAACACGTCGGTAAGCTTATCAGCGTGCGACGATGGAGAACCGACGACCCCGTCGGGGCTTTGCGGCTCACTCGTCCGAACACACCCGACGAGGTCGTCGGGTCTCCATCTGACCTGCCGGGGGGACCATAACGTGTGAGGGTTGGGTGGGGATGGCTCATTTTGAGCCAACTTAAGCGCAGTCCCGCGCGGAGTGGACTTTAGGGCGGCGTGGCCACGACTTGGGCCGTGGGCCAAGGTGGGGTGTAAATCACCATTTCCCGGAGGTAGGCCGCCTGCTTGCAGGCGCGGTTCGGAGCGCGAGTGAACTCGCGGCCTACGTTATGAGAATCCGTTTTAAGAAAGCAGAAAAAAGGCCGACTTGAGAGGCGCGCTTTTGCCCTTTGCCTTGGCGTGGGGGCAACAACTCACGGTGTCCTCGTATTCCTATTCGGTCGCGCCTACCTCGCCGAGCTACGCGGACACCGGCGGCGTCGAGCTGACCAACGGCATCAGCTACAGTCAGGCCTGGCCAGTTGAGGTTACCGCTGGCTGACGGCTCGGAATTGGTCGGCTGGCTAAACACGGTGCCGGTGATCACCTTTAATTTCGCCTCGCCCGTCACGATTACGTCGGTCTCGGCGTCTTTCGCCGGTAGCGATGGTGAAGGCCGGCGTCGGTGTTCCCGGCTCGGTCACGCTCGCGACCTTCGGCGATTTTAGCCAAACCTTCGGGTCACCGATCCACCGGGTAACGGGGCCACGGTCGAAAGCGCGTTTACCGGGTTCTCCACCACCACTTCGGCGATGACCCTTACGTTCCCCGGGCCTACGAGTGGACCATGCTCTCCAAAGTGAAGTTTTACGGCGCCGCCATTCCTGAGCCCTCCTAGCTACGCTTTGCTCGCCGGTTTGTTTGGCCTCGTGAGCGCAGCGTGCCGCCGTAGGCGCGCCGGCTAACTAGCCCAACACTGTAAGCGGCTCGCGGCCTTCTTCGACGTCGTGGATGTCGACGTAGGTCTGCACGTCGGCGCGGTGGGCGAGGCCGCTCACGGCTTTTTCGGCGATCACTCCGGGCGTGCCGCTGTCGCGCCAGCCGCGTTTGAGGAGGAAGAGATTCCACACGAAAACTTGTTCAACGTTGAGCGGCTGGCGGCCGGCGAAGAGATCGTCGAAAATCTCCTCAGGGGTGCCGCCCTGAAGCGTGCGGGCTTTGACCTGCTCGTAATCGAGTCCCCAGAAACGGCAGCAGCGGGCGTCGAAGCTGGTGCTGTCGGCGAAACCCAAGTGGCTGATGTAGGCGGCGGGTAGCTGGCCGGCGGCGTGCAGGCGGATCTTGTCCACCATGCGGGCGAAATAAACGATACCGCGGGTTTTGGCGTGATCACTGACGGGGAACGAAGTGCTCATGGTGTGGAGCGGTAGTGATAAGGAACTTCAGGGATTTTCCAAGGCAGGGATGCCTGCAAAGGGAGGGACGACCTCCGTGTCGTCCGGTTTGAACTGAAACGGACGACACGGTGGTCGTCCCTCCCGGTTTAGGTATCGACCTGCGCACGCGGGAATCCTTTCTAGGCGGGATCGTGAAAGTTGTCCTGGCCGAAAAACCCTCCGTCGCGCGCGACATCGCCAAACACCTCGGCGCGAATCAGCGCGGGAATGGCTGGCTCGAGGGCAATGGCTGGACCGTCACGTGGGCGTTCGGCCACATGGTTGAGCTCCAAGAACCCGAGGACTACAACCCCGACTGGAAACCGTGGCGGCTCTCGCAGCTCCCGATCATCCCGGAAAACTTTTTGTTGCGCTCCCGCGCCGATGGCTCGGCCACCGAACAACTCGAAACCATCAAACGCCTCTTCCTCGGGGCCGAGGAAATCATCTGCGCGACGGACGCCGGTCGCGAGGGCGAGTTGATCTTTCGCTACATCCAGACGTGGACCGGCTGCGAAGCGAAACCGTTTCGCCGGCTCTGGATCAGCTCGCTCACCAACGAGGCGATCGAGAAGGGTTTTGCGCATCTCGCGCCGGGCCGCGACTTCGACCGGCTTTATCACGCGGCGCGTTGCCGCAGCGAGGCCGACTGGATCGTGGGGCTCAACGCGACCCGCTTCTTCACGGTCGAATACGGCAAGCGCAACCTGCTCCTCAGCCTCGGCCGCGTGCAGACGCCCATCCTTGCGATGATCGTCGGTCGCGACCTCGAGGTGGAGCGCTTCGTGGCCGAGGATTTTTGGGAGGTGCACACGCGTTGCCGCGACGCGGTATTCAAGCACACGACGGGCAAGTTTCCCGTGCAGGCGGAAGCTGAGGCGGTGGTCACGCGCATCACGGGCCAGGACTTGGTCATCACGGGTGTGTCCAAGAAAAACGCGTTGGCGCATCCGCCGTTGCTCTACGATCTCACGTCGTTGCAGCGCGACATGAATAAGCGCCACGGCTTCACCGCCGATCAGACGCTCAAGCTCGCGCAGAGCCTCTACGAATCGAAGCACCTCACGTATCCGCGCACCGACAGCTGCTACCTGAGTAAAGACCTGGAGCCGACCCTCGCGCCGCTCCTCGACCGCCTGCGCTCGTTGAAGCCCGCCGAGGTCGGCAAGCTCGATCTGAAAGCGCTGCCGTTCTCCAAACGCATCATCGACGATAAAAAGGTGTCGGACCACCACGCCATCATCCCGACGCAGGTGCTCGGTGATCGACTCGAAGGCGACGAGGCGAAGCTCTACGACGCGGTCGTCACGCGGTTGATCGCCGTGTTTTATCCGCCGTGTATCCGAGCAGTCACGACAGTCGATGCGGTTGCGGCGGAAGAGCCGTTTCGCGCGCGCGGCGTGGTGTTGGTCGATGCGGGTTGGGAAGCGCTCTACGGTGGCGATGCCTCGGACGACAAAGAAAAGGACGCCGAGGTGGTGCAAAAACTGCCCGACTTCAAAGAAGGCGAACGCAATCCGCATGAGCCGAAGCTGGCGCAGTCGAAAACGTCGGCGCCGAAGCGGTTCAACGAGGCGAGTCTACTCCAGTTGATGGAGACGGCCGGCAAAAACGTGACCGATGAGGCGCTCAAGGAGGCGCTCAAGGACAAAGGCGTCGGCACTCCGGCGACCCGCGCGTCGATCATCGAGGTGTTGATTACGCGCACCTACGTCGAGCGCCGTAAGAAAAACCTCGTGAGCACCGACTCGGGTCGAGCGCTCATCGGGCTGGTCAAAGATGAGCGGTTAAAATCGCCTGAGCTCACGGGCGAATGGGAGTTTCGCCTGAAACAGATCGAGCGGGGCGAGTATGAGCCGCAGGTTTTCATGAAGGAGGTCGAGGCTTACACGCGGGAGATTTTGCAAGGCAAGGCCGAGGCGACGATTGAGCTGACCAATCTCGGCCCGTGCCCGTGCTGTGATGCGCCCGTCATGCGCGGGCGCACGGGTTATGGCTGCTCGAAGTGGAAGAGCGGCTGCAAATTCGTGCTGCCGGGCGTGCTCTGGGGGCTGGAGATTTCGCCGGTGCTGGCGCGCGAGATTCTCATTCACAAACGCAGTCTCACGCCGCACGGCATCGAGGTGGACGGCGTGCGGCAGTTTGCGTTTTTACGTTTCGATAAGAAAGGAAAGCCCGCCTATGATATCGCCGAGGCGGCGACCAAGGCGCAGGACGGGGCGGAGTCGTTGGGCGCGTGTCCGGTGTGCGCTGGCGATGTGGTGGTTGGCAAAAAAGCCTACGGCTGCTCCAACTGGAAAAACGGCTGCCGCTTCGTCGTATGGAAGGTAATCGCGCAAAAAGAGATCACGCCGGAAGTGGTGCAGCAGTTGTTGACGGCTCAGGTCACGGAGACGTTGAGCGGCTTCACGTCGAAAGCGGGCAAGTCGTTCGATGCAAAACTCAAGGTGATCGGCGGCGATGTGAAGTTCGACTTCGGTGGGTGAGGGAGGGACGACCTCCGTGGCGTCCGGTTTGGGGGATTTTTTGGTGTCCGGTGGGGTTTCAAACCGGACGCCACGGGGGTCGTCCCTCCCTGATCAAACCCCGCGCAGCGGCGG
>JANODO010000104.1:0-24228 GCA_031412735.1 Rariglobus sp.
GGTCATTGGTCATTGGTCATTGGTCATTGGTCATTGGTCATTGGTCATTGGTCATTGGTCATTGGTCATTGGTCATTGGTCATTTTTTAGTGCTTCCCCTCCCTGCCCGCCGCCTGTTGCGTTGAGGGTTTCGCCATGACGCCCGTCCAGGAAATCGCCCGCCGCCGCACGTTCGCGATCATCTCGCACCCCGACGCCGGCAAAACCACGTTGACCGAGAAATTCCTCCTCTATGGAAACGCCATTCACCTCGCCGGCACCGTCACCGCCCGCAAGAGCCAGCGCGCCACGACCTCCGACTGGATGGAGCTCGAAAAGCAGCGCGGCATCTCGATCAGCTCGACACCTCCAGTTCGATTACCAAGGCTACGCGGTCAACCTCCTCGACACGCCCGGCCACAAGGACTTCTCCGAAGACACCTACCGCGTGCTCACCGCCGTGGATGCCGCGCTGATGGTGATCGACGCCGCCAAGGGCATCGAGCCCCAGACCCGCAAGCTCTTCGAGGTCTGCAAACGCCGCGGCGTCCCCGTGTTCACGTTCATGAACAAATGCGACCGCCCCACGCTCAACCCCATCGACCTCCTGGACGAACTGGAACGCGTGCTCGGCCTCACCCCCTGCCCCGTCACCTGGCCGCTCGGCAACGGCCCGGGCTTCCGGGGTGTCTACGACCGCCGCACCAAGGAGGTCCACCTCTTCGAGCGCACGCCCCACGGCGCCTATCGCGCGCCCGTCAACGTCACCGGGCTCACCGACCCGGTCGTGCGCGACAAACTCGACGACTACACCTTCGACCAAGTCACCGAGCAGATTGAGATTCTCGATGGTGCCAGCGCGCCCTTTAACCTGGCCGACGTGCAGGCCGGCAAGCAGACGCCTGTCTTCTTCGGTTCCGCCGTGAACAACTTCGGCATTCAAATCCTCCTCGAAGGTTTCCTCAAAAACTCCATCCCGCCGACGACGCGCAATTCCGTCACGCTCACCGTGCCCGGCGCCCCGGCGCCGACCACGCCTCGCGAGATCGCGGTTACGCACGAAAAGTTCTCCGCCTTCGTCTTCAAGATCCAGGCCAACATGGACCCGAAGCACCGCGACCGCATCGCCTTTGTGCGCGTCTGCTCCGGCAAGTTCACCCGTGACATGAACGTCGTCCACCAACGCACTGGCCGCACCGTGCGCCTCTCCTCGTCGCACCGGCTCTTCGGACAAGAACGCGAGACGGTCGACGTGGCCTGGCCCGGCGACGTGATCGGCTTGGTCGGTCACGATGCGTTCGGCATCGGCGACACGCTCACCGAGGACCGCACCATCGCCTACGACGAGATCCCGCGTTTCCCGTCGGAGGTGTTCACTTACATCTCGAATCCGAATTCCGGCGACTCGAAGAAATACCGCGCCGGCCTGGAGCAGTTGTTGCAGGAAGGCGTCGTGCAATCGTTCCAGCCGCGCAATGCGCCCCCTGGCGCCACGCTCCTCGCGGCGGTTGGCAACCTCCAGTTCGAGGTCGTGCAATACCGCCTCAAAGCCGAATACAACGCCGAGTCCCGCCTCGAAGCCACCCCATGGACGCTCCTGCGCTGGCTCGAGCCGCATCCGTCCCTCAAAGACACGTCCACCTTGATCGTGGCCAGCGGCGTGAGCTTTGGCGTCGATAAGTTCGACCAACCCGTCGCGCTCTTCCCCAACGATTGGACGATGCGCTACTTCACGGAAAAAAATCCCGAGTTGAAGCTGCACGAACTCCCCATCGAGCAGACCCGCCCGACCGCCTGACTCCAAACGGCCGCCACCGCTCCGGGCTAGAACACGGAACCCGCAGGAGTGCGCAAACGGGGGTTCCCCCACGGCCGTGCCGTTGACCCCGGCCCCCCGGCGAAGTTGGCTGGTGGAGTGAAGTTGCCCCGCCCCACGCTCCACGTTGCGCTGCTCGTTTTGGGGGTGTGGTTGGCGGGCGTGTTCGCGGGTCTCGGGAGTCACACGTTCCATTACGCGGAGGGGCTTTCCTATTTTTCCAACGACCCCAAGGCGTGCGTGAACTGCCACATCATGCGCGATCAATACGACGGCTGGCTCAAGTCCCCGCACCACGCCGTCGCCACGTGCAACGATTGCCACACGCCGCATAGCTTCGTCGCGAAATACCTGAGCAAAGCCGAGAACGGCTACTGGCACTCCAAAGGTTTCACGCTCCAGGACTTTCATGAGCCCATCATGATCCGGCCCAAAAACACCGCCGTCCTCCAAGCCAACTGCGTCGGCTGCCACCAACAAATGGTCGACGGCATCAACGCGCACGCCGGCGACAACCGTCAGATGCTCGACTGCATGCACTGCCACCGTGACGTCGGCCACGGGCCCATTCGTTAACCCTCACCCGTCCTCCCGCCATGAACGCCCAACCCGATCCCGCCGCCCCCGTCCCGCCCCGTCGCACTCTCCCGCTCTGGGCGCTTGTCGTCCTCCTCATCGGCACTGCGGTCGCCGTCTTCGTCATCATGCTGCTGCGCGAAAACATCACCGCGCGCAAAGCCGAGGCGACCCAACACGTGTTCCGCGTCGTCGAGGTCGATGATTCCACCACCGACCCCGAGCTCTGGGGCAAAAACTTCCCCCGCCAATACGACAGTTATAAACGCACCGTCGACATCGTGCGCACCCGGCACGGCGGCAGCGATGCCGTCCAAAAACTGGACGAAACTCCCGTCTGGCGCCGCATCTTCGCCGGTTACGCCTTCGCCGTCGATTACCGCGAAGAACGCGGCCACGCCTACATGCTCCGGGATCAGTTGGAAACCGAACGCGTCACCCAATTCAAACAGCCCGGCGCTTGCCTGCACTGCCACGCCTCCGTCATCCCCGCCTACCAACAAGCCGGCCTGGCCGCCGGTGTCCCCGCAGGTAAAGAACACCGTGAAGCCCAGATCCAGAAAGGCTTCGAGCTCCTGTGTGCGACGCCGTTTCAGGAGGCCGCCAAACAAGTCTCCCACCCCGTCTCGTGCATCGATTGTCACGACGCCGAAACCATGGATCTGCGCGTGTCGCGGCCCGCCTTTCTCAACGGCATCCGCGACCTCGCCCGCAGCGATTATGCGACACCCCACCTCGCGAGCATCGAACGCTGGCGCAAGGAACAACCCAAGCGCGACTACGACCCCAACATCGACGCCTCCCGCCAGGAAATGCGTTCTCTCGTGTGCGCGCAGTGCCACGTCGAATACCACTTCAAAGGCCCGGGCAAAGAGGTGACCTACCCGTGGTCCAAGGGCCTCCGCGTCGAGCAGATTGAGGCCCACTACGACGAAGCCGGTTTCTCGGATTGGACGCATACCGAGTCCGGCGCGAAAGTTCTCAAGGCCCAGCACCCCGAGTTCGAGCTCTGGAGCCAGGGCATTCACGCGCGCAGCGGCGTCGCCTGCGCCGATTGCCACATGCCCTACGTGCGCGAGGGCGCGATCAAGGTGAGCAACCACCACGTGCGCTCCCCCCTGCTCAACGTCGCCCAGTCCTGCCAGACGTGCCACCGCGTATCCGAAACCGAAATACTCTCGCGCGCCGAAGCCATCCAGGATCGCAACGCCAACCTCCTCCGCCGCAGCGAGACCGCGCTGGCCGCGTTGATCACCCGCCTCGCCGACGCCCGCCAAGCCGGCGCGACCGACGACCAGCTCCAGGCCGCCCGCGCCCTCCAGCGCAAAGCCCAGTGGCGCCTCGATTTCATCTCGGCGGAAAACTCGATGGGCTTTCACGCCCCGCAGGAGGCGGCCCGCGTCCTCGCCGAATCCATCGACTACGCCCGCCAAGGCGAACTCCTCGTCGATGCCCGCCCGGTGAAAACATCCGAACCGGCCCCGAAGACGACCCCCGGCGCCGGCCAAATCCCCGCCGCCACCCCGCGTTGAAGTCCCAGGGCTCAGTTCCGGCTTCGTCGTCTTCGGGTTTGAAACCCGGTCGACAAACCGAAACCTCAGGCGATCAAACCGCTCACTCTCCTCATCCTGTCACTGGTCTGCCTGAGTGCTCATGCGCGCACCTGGACGTCGAAGGACGGCCGCACCCTTGAGGCCGATTTCATCTCAGCCGACCGCGACTCCGTAAAAGTCCTGCGCGCCGACGGCACGACGGTGATCATGCCGTTTAGTGTGATCTCCGACCAAGACGTCGCGTGGGTCCAAAAACAGCCCAAGCCCGTCGAGATTACCCAAGCCCACCTCGATGCGATTCTGGCCTATTTCCCCAGAGCCGCGGCCGTCGCCCACGGCGAGGTCACCAACGAACTGAACCAGCTCCAGCTCAGATACCTTTCGATGGTGAAATTCATTCGCCCCGCCACCATCCCCGCCAATCTCAAGATGATCCGCAGCAAGATCGAAAGTGACATCAAGGTCCTGGAAGAAATCGCCAAGACGAGAGGTGGCGACTACACCGGAAGGCGCGGCAGCGGCCATTCCCAAGCCTCCGAAAACACCATCCTTTCCGCCCGCAGCAGTCTCGATTGGTTACAGGGGTCGCTCACGCCTTACCTCAAGCAGTATGACTCGCTGCAAAACGAAGCCTTGTCCGGGATCCTCCGGTAGTCGGAGAACACGGCGACAGAGGCTGCCCGCGAGAAGCGAGCCTCAGCGTTCCAACCGCCATTATCCTCGGGGCGGATACGGGCGCGGATGCAGTGCCTTGAAAAGGCATTAAAAAGCTTGGAGTAAAATCCCCGCAAGTTGCATGATCCCGACAGTCCCTCCTGAACCCCGATCGGCAGGGCGGACATCCCCCGCACCCCCTATGGCCACCGCCTCCGCCACCCCAGCCGCGTTTGTCGAGCTCACCCCCCGCACGCTTCACCTGGCGATTTCATCAGGCGGCAGGATCGTCGCCCTGCGGGCCTTCCCGTCCGACGCCAAGGCCGCGATCGCCGCCTGCGTCGCCGAACATCAGCTCGGCGGCTCGGTGCGCGCCAGCCTTCTGGCCAACACCCCCTTCATTCAGTTGGCCGACGGCTCCGACCTCGCCGGAGAACGCACCCCCGCCGCGCTGCTGGCCCACGCCGGCGCCGCTCCCCACGGGTTCGATGGCACGCCTTGCGCGGTCGCCGTGGATGCCGGCACCGGCACGCTGCCCGACGCGACCGGCACCGCTCCTTGGCTTCTCGCCGCGACCGATACCAAGGCCATCGCCGCAGCCACGAGATTGCTGATCGAGCTCGGGCTCACTCCCACCAGCATCACGCTCGCCGCACCCGCGCACGTCGGTGCCGTGGCGGAATCGCTCGCGCCAGGCGAGACCGCGCTCGTCGTCCTACCCGGCGAAACTGGCAGCCATGTCATCCGGGTAACCGCCGAGGGCGTGCAAGCCGTCGTCACCGCCCCCATCGGGTTTTCAGACATCATTTCGGCCGTGCAACTCGGCCTCGGCCTTAAGTTCAAGGCGGCGGCGGCGAAATTGTTTTACAACGAGGATTACGACTTCAGCGAGGTTGCTCCCAAAGTCGCTGAACTCCTCGTGAACGCCCTTCGGCCAGCACTTGAAGGCG
The DNA here is from genome assembly GCA_031412735.1 of Rariglobus sp. Taxonomy (GTDB): domain Bacteria; phylum Verrucomicrobiota; class Verrucomicrobiia; order Opitutales; family Opitutaceae; genus Rariglobus. Next base: position 5,529 of record JANODO010000104.1, read on the forward strand.
CGCCCGCCTCCTACCTGCACATCGCGGGACTCCTGCCTGCTCAAGCGTGGTTGATCGACCGCGTGGCCGGCGCCCTTAACCTGGCCGCGTGGACACCTCCCGTTTCGGGCGGGGTCGCCGTGCAAGCCGCCAACGCCGGAGTCGTCAAACTCTCGGCCGCCGGTGCCGGCGATGCGCCTTGGGTGCAATCGCCCTTGGAAGACGCGCCCAGCCCCGAGGCGCCCGCCGCCACCGCACCGGCCGAGCCGCCACCCGAGCCGGTTCCCGAACCTGTAGTTGTGGCCCCGGTTGCACCGCGCGCCGCAGTGGCCGCCGCCAAACCCATCGCCAAGCCGGCCCCGCCAGCGGCCGCCAAACCACCCAAGCCGCCGGTCGCCAAAGTGACCACCACTCCCGCCGCCACCCCGGAACCGAAGAGCAAGGCGATCCTCATCATCGCCGGCTCGTCCATCGGGGCACTCGTGGCCGGCATCGGCCTCTCGGTGTTTTTCAGCGGGCGGTCCGACCCGCCCGATCCCCAGGAACCCGCGCCGATTGCCGCCACTCCCGGCTCAATGCCCCGGTCCGCCGCAGTCGCCGCACCCACGCCCGCGCCGCTCTCCCAGCCTCTCGTCCCGGATGACCAGCTTCCGGCCGAGACGCGCAAATTCCGCAATGCCCGCTATCACGTTGAAGTGACCGACAAAGGCTTCATCCAGGCGCACGCCTCCTCCAGCGATGAGGTCCTCGTGGAGTCCGCCGCCGGGATCAGCCTCCAAGGCAGCTACGTCGGGACGGACGGCAGGCGGAAGTGGTTCAACTCGGGCGGGGTCGACGATGCCCATTACCAGGCCACGGTGAATAAATCCGTGGTTAACGGCCTCACCGTCTTCGACGTGAAGGTGACCCACCCGCGCTTCGAGCTCAGCCAATCGTTTACCTGCCAGCTCGATTCAATCAAGGTGTCCGCCCGCTTCACCCCGATCAATCTACGCGACCCCCGCGGCGCGATCACCGCCGTCCACTCGGTGCGGGTCTCGCCCATGGCACTCAACCCGTCGATGCGCATGCAGCCCTCGGACGATAGCTTCGTCTTCTCGACGAAACCCGGGCTGCTCCGCACGAGCTTCGACGCCACGATCTGGGCGCGCGACGGCGCCGGTGGACGCCGGACGGTCGTAGCGGCCGAAAACAGCGTCGCCTTCCACTTCACCGAGACCCCGGCCAACGCCAGCCAAGAGCTCGTCTACGAGCTTCGTATTCCATAAAGGAATACAACGACGAGAAACGACCGCGTCATTTCGCCGCTTCCATCTGCGGCTGCGGCTGCTCCAGTCGCAGCTCCAGCCCCAGGCCGCCGTCTTTGTTCGCCAGCGAGGGCGTGACCTTAAGCTGGATGTCGCCGATGCTGATAGTCCCGCTGCGGCCGGGCGCGACCGACAGGCTCCGGTAATCCAGCACTTCCGTCCCCGGCGTGTCCTTGAGTTGAGCCAGGACCGCCTCGTCTTCGCCCGGCACCCAGACCTCGCCATGCTGGAGCGTGTTGGCCGCGTTGGTCGCCAGGTTATCGAGCCCCACCGATTTACCCACTTCGTCCGTCAGGGTGATGTAGCGGCCTTCGATGGTGACCATATCGCCGCCGTCCACCGCGTGAAGACTCGGCTTGGCAAAGGCATAGAGACGCCGGCCATCGGGCAGCCGATAACCGCCCGTCACGACCACTTCGCCCGAGTTGAGCTCGGCCCGTAACGTCGAGCTCAGGATGTCGCTGACCATCGGGCGGCGAAGCTCCTCCAGCTGCTCGTAGGTGTGTTTCAACGAGGCGTCGCGCTCCACCAAACGCGCACGGGCGGCTTCGAGCTGGGCTTTGAGCTCAGCGTTTTCCCGCGCCAAACGATCCCGCTCCTCCGACGCCGGATCCGGCGTCGAAGCCACCGGCAGGGGCGGGGTTACGGGAGCGACCGCGACCGGCTTCGGCGCAGGTAACTCCGCCGGCGGGCCGACAACCCTCTGGTAAGTCACGATGCTCGCGACCGTTGCAGCGGCGACCGCCACCAGGGTGTGATTTAGAAATCTCATGCGAAATGCGACGGAGGCTTTACGTTGTCCGGCTTGGTCGCACACGCAAGACCCCGCGCCGTCTGCTCGGCTGCAGCCCAGGCGGAAAAAGTTCTTGGCAAAGCTGCGCGGCGGACAGCCGGTGAGTATTTGCCAAACGATCTGCGCGCACACAGCATTTTACCACTCCCACCCCGTCATGTTTACCCGTCTTCCCGCCCTGCTCGTCGTCCTCCTTCTGGCCGGTGCACCCGCGCTCCCCGCCCAAGACATCAAACTCACCGGCGCCAACGGTCGTTCGGTTGAGTTTGCAGGCATCTGGGAGGCGCGCCCCGAGGGACTCATCGTGGTGACCTCCGCTGAAAGCGCGCCGGTGATCGTCACGTGGGACAAATTTGACCTCGCCAAGCTCAAGGCCGAACACCCCGCCCTCGACGCCGCCCGCCAACGCGCGGTGTTTCTCCGCAGCGCCCAGCCGGTCAACCTCGGGCTCTTCGCGGAGATCCTTACCGCCAACCAGGTCGGCTCCGAAATCCGCCGCGTGCTCGATGTTCCCTCGACCGTAAACGTTCCGGTCGCCTTCCGCACGACGACCGAGACGACCGTGCAAACCGGATTTGTCACCATTTACCCGACCGTCTGGGATGGCCTCGTGCTCCCGCCGTTCTCGGGCGGCACCCAGCGCAGCAAGACCGAGACGGAAACCCGCCAACTCACGCCCGACGAAATCACCACCACCCCTCGTCGCGTGCTCCAGCAGTTCTCCCGCACCGAGGGAGTTCTCGCGTCCGACCGGCGCGCGCTATTCGAGCTCAACAAGATCAACCCACACCTGCTCGAAGAGGCCGCACAGGGCCTGGAGCGCATCCGTTCCAGCCTCCCCCCGAAGCATTTCCTGGCCAACGACCCCACCCTGCAAACGCTATCCCAACGGCTGATCGAAGCGATCGCCACCATCCGCGACCTGCCCACGGGGCAGACGGTCAGCCGCGCTCAGCAGGACCGTATCCGCGACTTCCTCACCCTCGCCGACCACCCGATCCTGCGCTAAAAGGCCATTCTTTGAACTGTAGCCTGATTGGCGTGGCATGGGCGTCCCGCCCATGCTCCGGACCCTGCGGACGCGCCCGCTTCAAGGCCGCGTCACCGTTAGCCGTAGAAACCGGCTCATCGGGCCGGCCACCGACACCCCGTCTTCAACGGTGACCACCACTGGGCTCGCGCCGGCCTCACCCACCGCCCGCGCACCACCGAGGTTTTGCGTCCCACCGCCTCCCGTGCTGCGGGCGATCGGTGTCCACGTCGTCATGTTCGTGGAGGCCTCGACCGTATAGGTAAGATCGGTCGCCGTCTCCAGCCGGCGGAACACGATCTGCAGGCGGTTCGCTCCGTTGAGCGTCACCAAGGGAGCGGCACCCGCCGCGTCACTGAGGCGCGGATCGCGACCGAACGCGTATTCCAGCAAGTTGACCAACATGTCGCCGTCGGGATCCGCATCCGACCGCGTGAGCACTCCCGAGCTCAGCTCAGCCGGAGAAAAGCTAAACGCCGTAAACGTCGGGAACCCGGCCGTGATCGGCTCGACCGGTGGTTGCAACTCGGGATCACGCGGGAATTTCGCGTAGGGCAGGCGCGCGCCGAGGTAGACCATCTCGTCGGCGCGAATGGCGGTCGGGGGTTGCAGACCGTCGGTGCCGGAAGCGCCGGCGAGGTCGTCCTGGTCGATGCCGTCGCCCGAGATTCCAACGCCGCCGATCAGCACGCCGTTCCGATAGAGCGGGAATCCGCCCGGGAAAATCGTGATGCCGTTGGGAAGATTCGTATTCACCGTGCCGGTGCCGGTGAGCAGCGGACCGGAGTAACGTTCCTGCAACCCGTTGAACGGCCCGGGCGACGTGCCGGCGATCCCGGGCGGATACATCGTCTGCGCCATAAAGCCGACCGTGCGCGAGGAGTAGGCGCGCGTGGCCTTGGAGAAAAATACCGCGGTGCGCGCCTTCTGCACCGAGACATCCCAGGAAAATATCGTGGCGTCGGGCGTGCGATAGGTGCCGAGCACCGTGGCGGACACACCGGCCTGATTGGGGTTGTTCACGACCGAGATGAACACCTGCATGGCCTTGCCGGCGGGCAAGCGAATGCCCGCTCGGGTGACGCGCGTGCGGGCGGCGGCCAGCGCGATTACCTGGCGCACCTCGGCGGCCGTCAGGCGAGCCTGGCCGTTGATCAGGCCCGGCGTGGGATCGGCTTTGATTGCGGCACGCACCTCGCAGCGCACGCCACCGATTATCTCCAGCGGCCACACGATCGGAGCAGGCGGGGCGGGCGGCAAGGGCGTCAGCGCAGTGACCACCGTGGACCCGAGGCTGGCCGCGCTTTCGATATAGGGGACGCGAATGCCGTCGATAAAGACGTGGGAGCCCCACAACTCGGCAGCCGGCGCATAGCCGATCTGGCCGGCGAGCGCGACGGCCTCGTCGGTATCCGCCGATACGATACTCGCATCCTCCGTCTCGGTGCCATCGCCGGTCACGCCGATGCCCGCGACCAGTTCGCCCCCGACATAAAGCGGAACGCCGCCCGGCGAGCCGTAGAGGCGCGTGCCGAGGATGCGGCTGCCGGGCGTAGGCACGCCGGCGGGCGTGGCCGTGCCGTTGGGCACGCCGTCGTTCTCGCGGAAAAAATTAATGTCCGACAGGGCGAGGTTGGAAAAACCCACGCCGACCAACGGTCCGGGCGGGCGGTTGATGACGCGCGGGGGAAAGTTCTGCTGGATGATGTAGCCCGCAGTGCGCGAGCTGAACGCATGTTCATTACTACTCAGGAACACCCCGGTGCCCGCCTTGGACACCGCGATGGCCCGCTCGGTCGCCGTGACCGCGCCCGGGCCGTCCGCGCGACGCACCAGCAACACGCGACCATCACGATCCACGATCGCGATTACAAAGGTGTTGGGCGCGAAACCGGCCGCCCGATTCGCCGCCTGCACATAGATACGCTCCAAGTCGGCGAGCGAAAGCTGAGCCGCCTCCCCGCGCGCGACGCCGAGCGCAAACAGGAGGCAGGCCGAAATCAATCCAAAGGAAAAAGGAGAACGCATGGGTATCACGGCAGCGCCAGGGCAAATTCCTTGAGCGCCCGGGCAAACGCCTCCGGCGCAAAATCCGGGATAGACTGCGCGCGAGCAAACACGGCATCGAGCCGCGCCGAGACGGCGGGCGGGCGTGCGGACTCGGGCAGCGACGCCAGCAGGCGGTCCAGCGCGAGCACGAGACGCTCGGCGCGATAAGCCTGCGCCCGTCGCATAACGGCCGTGCTTTCGGTGAATTCCACGTGAGTGGCAGCCAGGGCCTTGAGGCGGGCCGGCACGGTGGCGGGGTCGAAGGTGGCCGCCCCTTCGCGGGCCAGGCGGTCGGCCACCTCGCGGGCGCGAGCGTAGGAAACGTTGTTCGCCTCCGTCGGTATTTCCCGGGCCGAGGACGCAGTCGACTCGGTCACAGGCGTGATCTCGCCACGCTGGAGCACCCAGAGGAGCGCCTGCCAGCGCTGGCTCTCTTCGGGTGCGGTGGCGCCGTGCAACAAAGACCAGCTCACCTCGCGCAAGGCCACCGCTTGGCCGACCTGCCAGGCCTGCGCCCCGTGGTAACCGGCGGTTTCGCGCCAATGGCGGGGTTGGGAGGCAGTCTGGCCGTCCAGCTCAAAAATCAGCCGCGGGTGGCGTCCCTTGCTGACGAGTTCGGGGTCAATGACTTGGTGGCAGGCGACGCAACTGCCGGCGCGCGCATGCAGGTCGCGCAGCTCTTTCATGCCGGCGTGAACCCGGTCGGCGTGCGTGAAATCGGGGCGCGTGTGACTGCGCACCCAGTCGCCGCCGGTGCCATGGCAACTGACGCAGGAGACGCCTTCGGTGACCCGCGCCTCGGCGACCAACAACTGCGGCTGCGCGGTGTGCACGGCCTGGAGCGGCGCATGGCAGGTGGTGCATTGCGTGCTGGCCGTGGCATCGGGAATGCCCAGCGCCTCAGCCATGCGCGCCGACCGGGCCGTGGTGAGCGTGGCGTAGGCGCGCGAATGCACGTCGCGTTGAGACCAAACGACAAATTGAAGTTTTTTCTCTTCCGCACCGCCATGACAACCGCTGGTGGAGCAGGTTGCCGCACCGGTGATCAAAGGGTTCACCACCTCGGGCGCCGACTGAAGAGAAACCGAAGCCGACGACTCGGCCTGGACCGGCAAGGACTCCACAACGGTCGTAAAAACCATCGCACGTAACAACACCGTGACCCCTAAACTATAATATTTTTTTCTGCGCACGATAAGTTGTTGTTTGCTCACGACGTTTCATCCCAACCTTATGACGCGGTCAAAGCTTTCCGCGCCACTCGGTTTGGGAGCCAGTGAGTCCCAACGAAAAAACCTGATTACTACTCCTGCACCTTCACCATGGTCGCGACCCTCATCGACACCCTCTCTCAAAATCCGACGCAGGCCGTGGGCTGGCTCATCCTTGGCGGGCTCGTGACCCAAGTCGGGCTGTGGGTGGCGAGCGGCACCCGCCGCGCTGTCTTCGAGCAGCAACGCAGCCGCCTTGAGCAAAAGAGACTCGCCCTGGATATCCGCGCCGCGCAACTGCGCATCCAGTCAGTCGAGATGGCGCGTTCCGCTTGGAACGGCATCCGCAAGTTCACGGTAAGCCGGAAGGAACTGGAGTGCGACGACACGTATTCATTTTATCTTACACCGCACGACGGGAAACCGGTGCCGCCGTTCAAGCCGGGGCAATATCTCACCTTCCAGCTCTCCGTCCCCGGTTTGGCCAAGCCGGTCATCCGCTGCTACTCGCTGTCCGACTGCTCCCGCCCTGCCAACTACCGCGTCACCATCAAGCGTTGCCCGCCCCCGACGGGTTCCTCGCACCCGCCCGGCGTGGGCTCTTCGTTCTTCTGCGACTCCGTTAAGCAGGGCGACATCCTCGATGTGAAGGCGCCCAACGGTCATTTCTTTCTCGATCTCGAAAAGAACCGGCCGGTCGTCCTCATCTCGGGCGGCGTGGGCGTCACTCCGATGGTCAGCATGGCCAACGCCTTGATCGAGGCCGGCGACAAGCGCGAGATCTGGTTCTTCTTCGGCGCACGCAACAGCCGCGACCACATGTTCAAGGACTACATGGCCGAGTTGTCGGCCAAGCACACCAACGCCCGGATCCACGTGTGCTACTCCAAGCCGTTGCCCACCGATATGCAGGGCCGCGATTACCAGCACGAGAGCCGGGTGAGCGTTGCGCTCTTTAAACAGCTGCTGCCTTCAAACAACTACGACTACTTCCTGTGCGGCCCCGGCCCGTTCATGGAGACCATTACCGACGACCTGCGCGCCTGGGGCGTGCCCGACGCGTGGGTGCACTACGAAGCGTTCGGCCCGGCCTCGGTCAAAAAAGCCGCTCCGCCCGACGCCAAAAAGTCCCTTGCCGACGCGCCGGTCGAAAACTTCGAGGTCACGTTCGCCAGGTCGGCCAGCACCGGGAACTGGGGCGGCTCCCATGCATCTCTGCTCGACCTCGCCGAAAGCTGCGGAGTCAAGATCGACGCCGGTTGCCGCGCCGGCAACTGCGGCTCCTGCCTCGTGGCGATCAAGTCCGGCGAAGTCGAGTATCTCGGCGGCCACGGGGCCGACGTTGAACAGGGCTCCTGCCTGGCGTGCATCTGCAAGCCCAAGGGCAAACTCGTAATCGACGCCTGATGAGCACCCTTGCCCCCACCTTAGACCGTCCGCGCCGTTGGGACTCTCCCTTCAGCGACGATCTGACCGACAGCGTCGCGACCAGCCTGCTCGAACGCGCGCCCTTCAAAAACATGAAGGCGGAAAACTTTCCGCGTTCCGCACCGTTGCCCGATGTGCTTAAGAACGACGCACGCATCCGCACTTACAAGCAGGGAGAGATCATCGTGCGTCAGGGCGACTACGGCACCTCGGCGTTTCTGATCCTGCGCGGCTCCGCCCGCGTGGTGCTCGCGCCCGACCTGCCGCCGTCCGCCGTGGGCCGCCGCGAACCGGCGCGGCGCGGGATCTTCCGGGCAATCGCCCAACTCTGGGGCAACGCGCGCGAAGACGAAGTCGCCCGCAAGAAGGACCGCAGCCGCTTCCTCCGTCAGGCCGAAGGCGAGACCCATATCATCCTCCAGGACGTGCCTCGCGTGCTCGACAAGCACCGCACCGCCATGATCAACGAAGGCGATTTCTTCGGTGAGATCGCCGCGCTGTCCCGCATGCCGCGCACCGCGACGATTTTCGCGGCCACCGACGACACCCAATTACTCGAAATCCGCTGGCAGGGTTTGCGCGATTTGATGCGCTACGATCCGGCGCTGCGCACCCACATCGACCGCATCTACCGCGAACGCGCGCTGTCCACCTACCTCGACGAAATCCCGTTCCTCAAACACCTCGACGAGGCCGGCAAGGCCCGCGTCATGGCCGCCACCCACTTTGAGACCTACGGCGACTACGACTGGTCCGGCGACTACAAGAAACTCGCCCAGGCCGGCGCCTCGGCTGGCAAGGAACCGACCATCGCCGCCGAGGGCGATTACCCCAACGGCATCGTGATGATTCGCGCCGGTTTCGCGCGCCTAACCCAGCGTTACGGCGACGGGCACCGCACGCTCAACTACCTCGGTTCCGGCCGCATCTACGGCTTCGACGAGATCGCCCACAATTGGCGCGCGCCCGATAAACCGGTGGCTCTTCAGCACACGTTGCGCGTGATCGGCTACACCCACGTGCTCGTCATCCCGGCCGCCATCATCGAGCAGGTCGTCCTGCCCTCGCTGCCGAAACACCTGCTGCCCGAGCTCATCGCCACAGAGGCCGCTCGCGGCACCGCCTCGCCCTTTGCCCGCACACCGTTCGACGTCGCCACCGACACCCCCAAGGCCGCCGCCGGCGGGGCCAAAGACACCAGCGCCGAGGCCCGCGTGGGCTCGGAGTTCATGGAGTTTCTCACGGCCAACCGTCTCTTCAACGGCACCGAGACCATGGTCATCGACATGGACCGGTGCACGCGGTGCGACGACTGCGTGCGCGCCTGCGCCGCGACCCACGACAACAACCCGCGTTTCCTGCGCCACGGTCCCATCCATGATAGCGTCATGGTTGCCCAAGCCTGCATGCACTGCGCCGATCCGGTGTGCATGATCGGCTGTCCGACGGGCGCGATCCACCGCGATTCGTTTGAGGGCCAGGTGGTCATCAACCCGTCCACGTGCATCGGCTGCACCGCCTGCGCCAACAACTGCCCCTACGGTTCCATCCGCATGACCGAGCAACGCGACGAAGACGGCGCCGTCCTCGTCGCGAGCGACTCGAAGCCGATCGTCAAAGCCACCAAGTGCGACCTGTGCATCGACCAATACGGCGGCCCCGCCTGCGAACGCGCCTGCCCGCACGACGCGTTGAAACGCATCAACCTTAACACACTCGACGAACTCGCCGCCTGGCTCCACCGATGATCCGCCGTCTCGCTCTCCGTCGCTTCGGATTCATCGGCGTGTTGGCCGCCGCCTCCGTGGTCGCCATCTCCGCCCACGAAGCCGCCCGGGCCACGCACCCGCACCTGGTTTATATCACCGGCTGGTCGCTGCTCGCCCTCATGCTCGTGCTCACCGCCTACAACGGGCGGAAGAAACTGGCCTTCCTGCCGCTGCTGAGTTCACGCACCTGGTTTCAGATCCACGTTTACCTCGGGTTGTTCACGGCCCTCGCCTTCGTGCTGCACCTGCAATGGCGCCTGCCCACCGGGAATTTCGAGTGGTTGCTCGCCCTGCTTTTCGTCGGCGTGACGTTGAGCGGCGTGTTCGGCTGGTGGCTCTCGCGCACGTTGCCCAAGCGCCTCACGACCGCCGGCGGCGAGGTTCCCTTCGAGCGCATTCCGATCATCCGCCGCTCCCTGCGCGAAGAAGCCGAGAGCCTGATGCTCGGCGTCATCCCCACGGCCAAGTCCACCACGTTAGCGGATTTCTACACGGGGCGTCTTGCTGGCTTTTTTGCCGGTCCCGCACACTTCGGGGCCCACGTCGTCGGCTCGCGCCGGCCCCTGACGATATTGCTCGATGATTTCGTCGAAGTGAACCGCTTCCTCGGCCCCGCCGAGAAGGAAACCGCAGCCAAACTCGCCGCGTTGGTGAAGCAGAAGGATGCCCTCGATTTCCACCGCGCGGGACAATTGCTACTCAAGGGATGGCTCTTCGTGCACATCCCGCTCACCTACGGACTGCTGGTGTTTAGCCTGGTGCACGTCGTGTTGGTGTATGCGTTTTCCGGAGGCGCCCGATGAGCGAAGGTCGCACGCCGTCCCCCGACTTCGACGAGGCTCGCTACGAGCGGCCCAACAAAGACTGGCTCTGCGGCCGCGCCTGCGACGGCTGCCCGTGCCGCATCGGGCCGAGTCCGTCCGGCGAATGCCGCGCGACCACCGAGTGTTCGCCGCAACTCGTGACGCCGCCCGGCGAAACCAAGGGCACGTGGAAATGCACGCGCCCCAAGGATTGGGGCGGCACCTGTCCCACCGGTCCGCTTCCCGACGGCACCTGCTGCAACGCGATTCCCAAGTGCCGCCCTCAACGCAGCGTGCGCGCCCGCCGGGGACTGATCACCCGCGCCTTCGTCGTGGCGTGCGCCGCCGTGTCGTTGATCGGTCTCGGCGGCACCTTGCGCGAGTCGTTCATCAGTCCGGCACCTCTCTCGCCGCCTCACTCCGGGCAGGAGTTCATCCGACTCGCCGCCGCGCACGCCGGCTTGAAACCCGCCGAGGCCGGCCAGGGTTGCGTCGCTTGCCACGACAACATCGGGACCACCTTCCCCGATCTGGCTGCCCAGGCCGTCGGCGTAGCCGTGAACGGACTCGACGCGGCCAAGTTCACCACGCCGCACCCGAGGGATTTTTCGCGCATGGACGCTTCGTGCGTCGCTTGCCACGAGACCAAGACCTTCCACCAGGCCAGCGTTGCCAAGGACACGTCCTGTTCGGTTTGCCACCTCGAACACCAAGGCGCGGGTCCGCTCGCCCCGGTGGCCGCCCAGCATTGCGCGTCCTGCCACGGCGATGCCGGGCAGATGCTCGCCTCCGCTGAAAAAGCCCGCGCGCTCCCCGCCGCGTTGTTCGACAAATTCCTCGCACCGGGTCTCCTCGCCCATCCGGTGACGCGTCCGGCCGAAGGTTACACGAAACTCATCCACGCCTTCGCCACCGACCACCCGGAGTTCCAGGTGTTGCGCGAGAAACAGGTCGATCAAAACACGATTAAGTTTAATCACGCCCTCCACCTCACCGGCGAAACCATCCCCACGCTGAAGGGCAAGTCGCTCGACTGCGCCTCGTGCCACCAGCCCGACGCCTCGGGCGCGTTCATGCAGCGCGTGAGCTTCGAGAAAAACTGCCGCGACTGCCACTCGCTCAACATCGACGAAACCACGCCCGGCCTCGAACTCCCGCACGGCGACGCGACCTTCGTTCGCGCGTTCCTCCGCAGCCTGCCGACCCACTACGCCGACCATGCGCGGCTCAAGCTCGGCCTCACCAACGAGCGGGAGATCAATAATTTTGTTAAGACCAAGATCGCCGGCTTGCGGGAGCGCACGTTGTCGGGCGAGAACCTGGAACGCGCCGTTTTCCTGGCCGACGCCGCCACCGGTGACGCCACCGTGATCGCCGACCTGCGCGGTGCGGCCCGCGCCCGTTTCGCCGGTTGCGCCTACTGCCACGAGGTCACTCCCCAGGGAACGTCCACGCCCCGCATCACCCCCTCGGCGACACCGAACCGCTGGCTGCAACACGCGTCCTTTAACCACGCGAAACACACCACGATGGCCTGCACCGATTGTCATGCCGCCCAGGACAGCCACCTGACCGCCGACATCATCCTGCCCTCCCAACAAAGCTGCGTCGCCTGCCATTCACCCAAAGGCGGCGCCGGCGACAGTTGCATGACCTGCCACAGCTACCACAACGCCCCGCCTCCCGGGCTCGCCGCCACCCTCAAGGCCGTCCTCGCGAAATGATGCAACGCTCGCGAACGTCCACCCGCCGGGCCGCCACGGCCCTTGCGCTGCTCGCGCTCACCGCGCCCACCCGTGCGGCCGAGGCGCCCGTCCCCGGCGAACGCGACATCCCCGCCGATACCACGCGCCCCAACCAGCGCGAAGCCCAATCCCCGCCGCCCGCCGCCCCCGCCGACACGCCTGCCGATCCAGGCGCGCCCCTCCCGGAGCGCGCCGCGAAACCGGCGCCCGCTTACCGACTGCAACGCGTTCCGTCGTCCGCGCCGCCCGCCGCCCCGCCCTCGCAATTCAACCCCGATCCCGGCGCCGCCAACCAGCGAGCCGCCGACTCCGACGACGCGTTTTTCAAAACCAACCAGGTCGAGTTCCCCCGCGCCGAAGACGCGCCCATTTCGCCCGAGCTCGCCCTGCCGCGCACCGCGCTGGAAACCTCGAAGCTTGTCCCGCTCGTCCCAAACCCGCCGGTCGGCAACCAGCTCGACCCGCTTCCCGAGGACCAAAAACTTCCCCGCGAAGGCGTGCGCGAGAACGTCTTCATCGAGCAGAATTGGCACGCCCCCGCATCGTATCCGCGCTCCGAAGCCGGCATCGATATTCCCGCCCATTCGCGCCCCGCGCCCGATCGCTGGCGCGACACCGGGTTCACCCCGTGGCGACGCTATACGAGCGGCAACACCAACGAGATTCCCTACGCGGACACCGAGGCCGAGCTGTGGCATCCCTACCGCCAAAGCCGCCTCAAAGGCGATCTCCCGATTCATGGCCAGGAGGTGTTTCTTGCCGTCACTGCGTCCGCCGAACTCATCTACGAAGACCGCAAGCTCATGGTGCCGAGCGGTGCGAGCGCGGCGAGTCCGGGCAGCGCGGATTTCTTCGGCGAAAGCCGCTCCCAGATCTTCGTTTCCAATCTGGCGCTCGATTTTCTTCTTTTTAAAGGCGAGACCGTCTTTAAACCGGTCGATTGGGCGGTGAAGATCCGCCCCGTCCTCAATTACAACCGGGTGAGGTTTCGCGAGACCGGCATCGTCTCGCCCAACCCCGGCGGTCCCGCCGCCGGCAACTTTGGCCCGCCCGTGGACAACACCGCCGTTTTCGATCCCGACGACATCGACGCGTTGCTAGGCGAAGTCCCGGCGGGGGTTGTAAGCGTCAATCCCGCTCCCGTGCCCTTGGCGCTTTCCTCCAAGGCCGTCACCCGCAATCGCAATTACGCCGCGCTGCAGGAGGCCTTCGTCGAGGTTCACCTTGTGGACCTGTCGTCCAACTACGATTTCGTCGCGCTCAAGGCCGGGAACCAGGTTTTCAACAGCGATTTCCGCGGCTTCATTTTCAACGAAACCAACCTCGGCGTCCGCCTCCTGGGCAATGCCGACAGCAACCGTTACCAATACAACCTCGCGCTGTTCGATCTCCGCGAGAAGGACACCAACTCCGAGCTCAACACCTTCAACGCGCGCGACCAGCGCGTGCTCATCGCCAACCTCTACCGGCAGGATTTTATCTGGAAGGGCTACACCGCCCAGGTCAGCTACCACGGCAACTTCGACAAGGGCGGCACCCACTACGACCGGAACGGCGGCATCGTCCGCCCCGCACCGCTGGGCACGCCTGTCGCCCACGACCTCAAGGCCCACTACTACGGTTGGGCCGGCGACGGCCACATCGGACGCTGGAACCTCTCCCACGCCGCCTACGTCGCCGTCGGCCAGGACGATTTTAACGGGCTCGCCGGCCGCCCCGTTGATATCTTTGCCCACATGGCCGCCCTCGAGGTCAGCTACGACCGCGACTGGATTCGCTACAAAGCCTCCGCCTTCTACGCCTCCGGAGACAGCGACCCGACCGACGACAAGGCCACCGGCTTCGACTCCATCGTGGACAACGTGAATTTCACCGGCGGTCCTTTCAGCTACTACACGCGCCAGGGCTTCAACCTCGCCGGCACCGCCGTCGGCGTGAAGCAGCGGTTCAGCCTCGTCCCCAATCTGCGCACCAGCAAAACCCAGGGGCAGGCCAACTTCGTCAACCCCGGCATCTTTATCACCGGTGTCGGCGCCGACATCGAGATTACGCCCAAGCTGCGTTCGTTTTTAAGCGCCAACTACATTCGCTTCGTCACCACCGAGCCGATGAAAACCGCGCTCCTCACCAATCGCATCGACGAGGAGTTCGGCATCGATCTGGGCGTGGGCTTCCAATGGCGCCCGCTCCTCACCGACAACATCATCGCCTCACTCGGCTGCGGCGTCCTGCTCCCCGGCACCGGCTTTGACGACATCTACCGCGATACCCAGCCCGTCGTTCCCGGCTTCACCTCCGGAGACGCCCAACCGGAGAGCCTGCTCTACAGCGCCATCGCGGCCATCACTTTTACCTACTGAACATGCGCAAGGATTCCGGATTCTTTTTTCGTTGGGCCATGGTGGCCACCGCCGCGTGGGGCGTCGTCGTGACCGCGCTCGTCGTGTTCGCCGGCTCCGAATCCAACACTTCGATTCCACCGCGCACTGCCGCCGAAATCGTCTCCGGCCCGCCCACGTCCGAGTTGCCCCCCGGTCACCCGCCGATCACCCCGGCCACCAAGCCCACCAACGAGATCAACCAGTCCCGCGCCGACGCCGACCGCAAGAGCGCCGGCTGCATCGAGTGCCACACCGGCATCGAGGACATGCATGAATCGCCGCACGTCGTCCTCGGCTGCACCGACTGCCACGGCGGCAACGCCACGCCCGGCCTCACCATGCGCAAGGCCCACGTCGCCCCGAACAATCCCGCGCTCTGGGAAAGCTCCGCCAACCCGTCCGACTCCTCCGTTCTCCTCAACCACGAGTCCCCCGAGTTCATCCAGTTCGTGAATCCTGGCGACCTGCGCGTCGCCGAAAAAGCCTGCGGCCTCTGCCACGGCGAAATCGTCAAGACGAACCAACACAGCATGATGACGCACGGCGCCATGCTCTGGGGCGCCGCCCTCTACAACAACGGCGCTTCCCCCGACAAAAACTACCGCTACGGCCAGGCCTACGGTGCCGACGGCGCGCCGCTCCGCCTCGAAAGCCCGATCCCCGTCACCGAGGCGATGACCCGCGACCTCGGCATCCTGCCCTTCCTCGACCCGCTCCCGCGTTTCGCGATCGGCCACCCGTCCAATCTGCTCCGCATCTTCGAACAGGGCGGAGAAAAACAAACCGAAATTGGCAACCCCAACGCCTTCGAGCCGCCCGGCCGCCCCGCCCGCCGTCTCAGCGAACGCGGCCTTGGCACCCTCAACCGCATCGACCCGGTTTATCTCAACCTCCAAAAAACCCGCCTCAACGATCCGCTGCTCGGCTTCATGGGGACCAACAACCACCCCGGCGACTACCGCTCCTCCGGCTGCACCGCCTGCCATGTTGTTTATGCCAACGACCGCTCGCCGACCAACTCCGGCTGGTATTCAAAATACGGACACCAAGGCCTGAGCTTCTCCGCCGACCCCATGATCTCCAAGAAGGAGAAGGGCCACCCCATCAAGCACCAGTTCACCCGCTCCATTCCGTCGAGCTCCTGCATGAGCTGCCACATGCACCAGGGAAATCTCTTCGTGAACCCCTACCTCGGCTACACCTGGTGGGACCAGGAGAGCGACGGCGAGCACATGTATCCGAAGACTCAAAAGAACCCGACCGCCGCCGAAACCTCCAAGAGCCTTCAGCTCAATCCCGAGGCCGCCGCCGCCCGCGGACTCTGGGGCGACCCTGAGTTCCTCGAAAAAGTCGCCGAGTTAAATCCTAAGCTCAAAGAAACCCAATTCGCCGACTACCACGGCCACGGCTGGGTTTTCCGCGCCGTCTTCAAACGCGACAAAGCAGGCAACTTGCTCACCCTCGAGGACAAGGTCATCCCGTCCTCCGACTCCGACAAGTTCAAGAAGGCCGTCCACCTCAAGGACGTTCACCTCGCCCGCGGCATGCAGTGCGTCGATTGCCATTTCACCACCGACGTCCACGGCAACGGGCTCCTCTACGGCGAGCCCCGCGCCGCCACCGCCATCGAGTGTATCGACTGCCACGGCACCGTGGACAAATACCCGACCCTCAAGACCAGCGGCGCCGGCGGTCGCCTCGTCGATGGGCAGGTTCTCCCCAACGATCTCGCGCAAGGCACCACCCCGTGGGGCCCGCGCTTCTATTGGCAGGGCAAGCAGCTCTTCCAGCGCTCCATGATGAGCCCCGACATGACCTGGGAAGTCCCGCTCACCCGCGACACCGCCGACCCGACCTCGACCCACTACAACGCCAAGTCCGCCTACGCCAAAACCCTCCGCAAGGACGGCAAAACCTGGGGCGATGTCCCCGTGGCGGCGAGCGCCAGCGAGCCGGCCGCCGATCCCGAGTCCGTCGTCGTGAAACCCGACGAAACACAGCGCAACCAGCTCTCCGTTCTCGCCCACGCCGAGACCTCCGTTTCCTGCCAGGTCTGCCACACCTCGTGGGCCACGAGCTGTTTCGGCTGCCACCTGCCCATGCGCGCCAACGAAAAGGTTGCCGCCAATAAATTCGAGGGCACCACCACCCGCAACTACACCAGCTACAACCCGCAGGTCGTGCGCGACGACGTCTTCATGCTCGGCAAAGACGCGACCTATAAGAAAAACCGCCTCGCCGTCATTCGCTCCTCCAGCGCCGTGATCGTCGGCTCGCAAAACTCCAACCGCGAGTGGATCTACTCCCAGCAGCAAACCGTCTCCACCGAGGGTTATTCCGGCCAGGCCTTCAATCCGCACTTCGCCCACACCACCAGCTCCGTCGGCACCACCAAGACGTGCACCGACTGCCATCTCTCCGCGCAAAACGACAACCACGCCTGGATGACCCAGCTCCTCGGCTTCGGCACGGGCACGGTCAATTTCTTCGGACGCTACGCCTACGTCGGCACCGGCAAAGACGGACTCGAAGCCGTCGTCTGGACCGAGCAGGAGGAGCCCCAAGCCGCCCTCGGCAGCCACCTTCACCGCCTTGCCTACCCCGACAACTACAAGACCCACGTCGACACCCACGGCGGCCTCCTCAAGGAAACGCACCACCACGGCGGCGACGAGATCCTCGATCTGATCCAACGCGGCGAATACCTCTACACCGCCAACGGCCCCGGCGGCTTCGAGGTCTTCGACGTGGCCAACATCGACCACAAGGGTTTCTCCGAGCGCATCATCTCGACCCCCGTCTCGCCCCTCGGCCAGCGCACGTCGGTAAAAACCAAATACGCCACCAGCGTCATCCTCCCGAGCACCCTCGGCATCGATCCGCTCCGCGCCCGCAACCCCGTCAACGAGGAGCAGCCCATCTCCATCACCTACGGCTACGTTTACGTCACCGACAAATACGAAGGCCTCGTCAACGTCATGGTCGGCACGCTCGTCGACGGAAACCCCGCCAACAACTTCTTGAAAAAGGAGGACGTCACCCGCTTCAACCCCGACGGCCTGCTCGACGGCGCGACCCACGGCTACCTCGCCGGCGACCACCTCTACGTCACCTGCACCGCCGGCCTCATCGTGATCGACGTCTCCACGCCGTCCGCGCCCAAGGTCGTTGGTCGCGCCGCCGCCGGAGCGCTCAAAAATCCGCGCCGGCTCGCCTTCCAGTTCCTCCACGCGTTCGTGACCGACGACGAGGGCGTCAAGGTCTTCGAGCTCACCGCCCCCCTCGCCCCCAAGCTCATCGCCACCGTCCCGCTCGCCAACGCCCAAGGCCTCTACGCCGCCCGCACCTACCTCTATGTTGCCAACGGCTCAGAAGGCCTCGCGATCCTCGACATCAAGAACCCGGCCAAACCGTCCGTCTTCCAGCGGTGGAACGCCGACGGCGCCCTCACCGACACGCGGGCCGTGCAGATCGGCGCGGTCAACGCCTCGATGTTCGCCCTCGTGGCCGACGGCAAAAACGGCCTGCGCGTCGTTCAGATGATCTCGCCGGAAAACGTCCCCGGCTACCAGGGCTTCAGCCCGCCGCCCAACCCGAAGTTGATCGCCACCTACAAGACCCACGGCCCCGCCGTCGCTGTCGGTCGCGGCTTGGACCGCGACCGCGTCGTCGATGAGAGCGGACACCAGACGGTCGTCTTCGGCCGTCGCGGCAGCCGTCCGTTTAACCAAGCCGAGTTCAGTGCCTTCATCCGCAAACTCGACGGCAGCCTCTACCGCGTCGACGACCCAATCTGGAACGACGGCGAACTCACCACGGCGTCCGGCCAGCCACTCACGCCCTCCGAGTCCTTCCGCGCCACTCCCGAGGCCCCGATCGTCCGCTCGTCCGCCGATCGCCTCATCCGGCGCCCGGCGGAGTGAGCGATTACAGCTTCCAATGGTCGCCCTTCGTGATGGGCTTAAACTCCTTTGGCGGTGCCACCCGCGAAGCGAACGTGGCAAACGCGACATATTCAGTGATCGGGCGCACCGGCCAGCGCACGACGGGGCGAACCGACTCCACGCGAGTCGCCTTTAACTGCCTCCGTTCGTTCTCACTCAACCGTGCCATACCATTTCTTTAGCTCGGCCAGTTTTGATTCCAATTGGAAAATCGCCAGGTAATCGGCGAGCAATTCCCAGTCAATTTTCTGCTGCTGCTCG
>JANODO010000105.1:0-10289 GCA_031412735.1 Rariglobus sp.
CGGTAGGCCGCCTGCTTGCAGGCGCGGTTCGGAGCGCGAGCGAGCTCGCAGCCTACCTGCGGAGATCCGTTGATTAAAGCAGAACCAAGCCTTCGCCGATTTCGGGGAGCCAAAGCAGGTCCGACCCGGCCAACGGGTCCAAGACCTGCTAGGGTGTGTTGCTGAAATAGATCAGGTCGGCGTGTGAGGAGAAGCGGGCTCGGCCAAGGCGACCGAGGCGGAGGCGACCCAGCGGGTCGTGCCGCCGAGGTCAACGCTGGCCCAGCCTGCTTCCCCTCTCACTCGCAGAGTTCGACGGCCTGAGGTATTTCAGAAACACACCCTCACTCTCAACCGGCCATGTCCGTCCTCACTCGTAACGCGTTGCTTTCCTCCCTCGCCCTTGGGCTCGCCGCTCTCGGACAAGGTTGGATGTTACGGCAAAATTGGCCCGGCTCCCTGCCGGGCCTCTTTTTTGTCGCGCTCTGGTGCGCGCTCACCGCCGCCGCGCAACCGCTCTGGTCGCGCCTGCACGTTCCGACCGGTTCACGCGAACGCGGTCGCCTTCGGCGGCTTCTCTTTCCCGCCGCCGCACTGCTCCACGCCGCCCTCGCGTTGCTCGTTGCTCGCCAGGCTTTGCGCCTCCTCCTCGCCGCGCCGACCACCGTCACCGCCGCTCCGGTCTTCGACTCGCGCGTCCACCTCGTCGGCCTGTCGACCCTCTTTGTTCTTTTTTTCCTGCGTCATTTCTTAGGCACGGCCGCCGCCGGTGCGCGTCGTGACCCGACGCCGGCCTTGCACTTGGTGATCGGTGTGCTCGCGCTTCAATCAATCGTCGGCTTGCTCGCGCCGTTCTTCCCTGCCGCGCCACTCGCGCTCTACGCCAACCGCGCCACCGCTGCGATTGCACTTTATCTGGGGCTCGAATGGTTCGGTGCACTCGCGTTCCGTGCTTTTCAATCGCCCCGGCGTCGCCAGCTCGCGCCTTTCTCTGGCCTGAGCCTGGCCGCCTCCGCGCTTCTCGGAGGTCGCTCTCCGTTTGCCACCTTTGCCGCCGCGTTGCAGGACT
The DNA here is from genome assembly GCA_031412735.1 of Rariglobus sp. Classification (GTDB taxonomy): domain Bacteria; phylum Verrucomicrobiota; class Verrucomicrobiia; order Opitutales; family Opitutaceae; genus Rariglobus. The sequence continues at coordinate 1,049 of JANODO010000105.1, forward strand.
CGCTCGGCCTCGAATTGCGCGGCTCCTGGCTCGCGCGCTGGCTAAAACTTTATCTAGAGCCGCTGCTCTTGCTGCTCGTGCTCGCCTTGTGGTTGTCGTCGTCCTTGGTCGTCGTGCCGCTCGGCTCCGAAGCCGTGCGCGTGCGCTGGGGACATTTTCAACCGGTGCCGCTCGGGCCCGGTCTTCATTTTATCGCCCCATGGCCGATGGAGCGCACCCGCCTCGTGCCGGTTGCGCGGGTCGATACGTTTGCCCTCGGTTACGAGAAGGATCTCGGCGGTGCGATGCTCTGGGCCGAACCGCACTTTTCCGGCGAACGCAATCTCCTCGTCGGCAACGGCGAGCAATCCCTCACGTTCAACGTCCCGGTGCAATTTAGCCGACCCGACGCCCTCGCCATCGAGCGCGCCGGCCCCGCCTTGCCGGCTCTGCTCTCCAATCTCGCCTTTCGCGAACTTCTCCTGGCCACCGCGCCGCGCGAGGGGTTTGCTATCATGACCACCGAGCGCGAAACCATCGCCCGCGAGGTGCAGGCCGGGCTGCAATCCGCCGCCGACCGCTTCCGACTCGGCGCCCGCATCCACCATGTGGGGCTGAAGGACATTCACCCGGCCGTCGAGGTCGCGCCCGCCTTCCAAGAAGTGATCAGCGCCCGCGAGCAGCGTCGCATGATGGTCGATCTCGCGCAGGCCAACCGCATCACCAGCCTCGCCGAAGCCCGCAGCGAGGCCCATCGCCTGCGTCGCCAGGCCGATGGCGCGACCACCGAACGCCTTGCCGCCGTCGCTGGCGAAGCCGCCCGCCTCACCGGCAAAGTCGATGCCCGCCGCGCCTCGCCCGACCTCTTCGACTTGCAAAGCCGTCTCGCGCTCACCGAGGAAATCGTGCCTCGCGTGCGTCTCTTCCTGACGCGCGGCGACGACACGTCCCCCGCTCCGCTCACCCTCGATTACCGCGAGGGCTCCGCCTCCTACCCGTGATGAAATCTCTTCTCCTCAGCCGCATTGTCCTCGCACTCCTGCTCGTCGCCCTCGCCGGCTACGGCGCGTTTTGCTTCCAGGTCGCCGAGACCGAGTCGGCCATCGTCACGCGGTTCGGCCGCCCCGTGCGCGTGCTTACCGACCCCGGCCTCGGTTGGAAATTGCCGTGGCCGATCGAGAGCGTGGTGCGCACGGACGCTCGCCTGCAACTTCTCGAAGGCCGCCTCTCCGAGGCGCTCACCGCCGACAAACGCAACGTCATCCTCCCGTTCTTCGTCGTGTGGCGCATCGAGGACCCACTTGCCTGGCTGCGTTCGACCCAGGGCAACGCGATCGGTTTTCAGGCCAACCTCGACGGCGTCGTCACCAGCGCGCGCAACGCCGCGCTCGGCCGCCATCCGTTTGACCAACTCGTCTCGGTGCGCCCGGGCGAGGTGCGCCTCGCCGACATCGAGGCGGAGATCACCGCCGCCGTAGCTGCGCCGGTGCGCGAAACGTTCGGTGTGCGCGTCGAGCTCGTCGGCATCAACCAACTCGCCCTGCCCGCCGCCAACACGCCGTTTATGTTTGATCGCATGCGCGCCGAGCGCGCCCAGTTTGCCGCCGCCTTCCGCGCCGAGGGTCAGCGCGAGGCCGAGGAAATCCGCACCGCCGTCGAGGTCGAAAAAACCAAGCTGCTCGCCGAAGCCCGCCAATACGCCGACCAACAACGCGGCGAGGCCGAGGCCAAGGCCGCCCGCATCACCGCCGATGCCTACCGCCAGGACCCCGAACTCTTCCGTTTCCTCCGCGAGATCGAAGCCTTGCGCGTGGTTGCCGGTCGCAACGTCACGCTCATCGCTGACGACCGCACTCCGCCGTTTCACCTGCTGCGTCCGTCCGCAACCCCTCCGGCTGCCGCCAAATGAGCGTGTCTCCCGAAGTTGCTCCCGTTTCCCACGTCGAGGTGGCCGTGCGCCGCACCCTCGGGCTGTTGATCGTTCTCTTCGTGGGCGTGCTGGTCTCCTACCTCGCGTCCGGTTGCCACTTCATCAAGCCGGGCGAATCCGCCTTGGTCCTGCGCTTTGGCCGCATCTTGCCGAAGACCCACGGCCCCGGCCTGCTGCTCGCGTTTCCCGCGCCCATCGACCAGGTCGTGCGCCTGCCCACCGGAGGCCCGCGCGAGCTCGTTCTCGACGGCTGGCGCGCCCGCGACTTGCCGCGCAGCACGGTGAACGAAACCGAATCCGGCCCGCTGCGCCACCAGCTGCATCCCGCGCGCGATGGCTACACGCTCACCGCCGATTCCAACATCCTTCAAGGCGCGTTCACCGTTCGTTACCAGATCACCGACCCGGCTCGCCACTACCGGATCGCCCCCGATCCCGCCGCCGTGCTCACGCGGCTTTTTCACCACGCCGCCACCCGCGTGCTCGCCCGCACTCCCGTCGATGCGGTCATCCCGGCCGGGCTCGATTCGTTCCGCGACCAAACGCTCGCCGAACTGTCCAAAACCGTCGCCGCGCTCGATCTCGGACTGGTTGTAGTGGGTTTTGAGATACGTGAACTGCTCCCGCCCCACCCGGTGCTGCCCGCATTTCAAGACGTCAACAGCGCCAAGGTCGAGGGCCGCACCTACGTCGAGGAAGCCCGCGCCCACCGCGCCCGCACCGAGCAGCTCGCCCGGGGCGAAGCCGCGACCTTGCGCGCCCGCGCCGCCGCCGAGGCCGCCGCCACCCTCACCCGCGCCCAGGGTGCCGCCGATGGCTTCGTCTCGATTTTATCCGCCGTAAAAGACTCGCCGCTGGATTTCCGCTCGCGTCGGCTCGCCGAGATGCGCGAGGAGGTCCTGCCTAAGTTACGCCACACGACGTTGCATCCGGATTCGCCCGCGCCGGCGATTCTGATCCGCCCGATCGCGCCTGAATCCCGATGAAAGCCGCCGCGCTCCTCGCCGACCCGTCCGGCCTGCTCTCGTTGCCCGTTCGTCTCGCGACGGCGCTCATCGGGGTTTTCGCCTTGGTGCTATCGCTGGCCCTGCGGGCGCTCGCGCCCGGCACGCCCGAGTTGCCGGCGTTGGCCGCCCTGTGTGCGTGGATCGTCGTCGCCTTGCCGGTCTTCGCCGGCGCCGCCCGGGGTCTGCTGCACCGCGCACCAACGCTGAATCCACATTACCTCGACCAATTCGTCGCCCTCGCGCTCCTCGGTTGCCTCGCCGGCGGACGTTACGCCACCGGCGCGCTCGTCGCGGTCATCCTGGTCTTCGGCCAAATCCTCGAAGAACGCAGCGTGCGCGGCATGCGCGAAGCGGTTGAGGGACTCGGTCGCCTCGCCCGCGTGCCGGCCCGGCGTTTGCGCGAGAAACTCGTCGAGTCGGTCGATGCCGACACGCTTCGTCCGGGCGACGTTCTGCGCGTTCTGCCCGGTGAACTCATCCCGGCCGACGCCCGCATCTTGCTCGGCAGTTCCGCGATCAACCAAGCCGCGATCACCGGCGAAAGCCTTCCGGTGGATGCCAAACCGGGCGACGAGGTTTTTGCGGGCACGCTCAACCTCTCCAGCCCCATCGAAATCGAAACTTTGCGCGCCTCCGGCGAGACGGTGATCGGTCGCGTCCACGCGATCCTGGCCGCCGCCGGCGAAGATCGCCCCTTGGTTGCACGGCGCGTCGATGCGTGCCTGCGTTACTACACGCCGGCCGTGCTGCTCCTCACCGGCATCGCGTGGATGCTTACCCGCGATCTCGACCGCGCGGTCTCGGTCCTCGTGATCTGCCTGCCGTGCGCGTTCATCCTCTCCGGTCCGTCCGTGATGGTCGCCGCGCTCGCCGTGTGTTCACGCCACGGCATTTTGGTCAAAACCCCGCGCCACTTCGAAACCGCCACCAAGCTCGACACGGTGGTCTTCGACAAAACCGGCACGCTCACCGAGGGCCGCCTCACCGTCGCGGCGGTGCGCGCTCTCACCGAAATCCCCACCGCACCCGCCCTCGAACTCGCCGTTCAACTCGCCTCGGCCTCACAACACCCCGTCGCCCGCGCCATCGCCAAGCTCGCTCAGCCGACCGTCGGTCCAGCCGAGGACGTGAGTGAGGTTCCCGGCCGGGGTTTGCGCGGCGTGATCGCCGGGCGCGTCGTGCTCGTCGGCTCGCCGATTTGGATGCAGGAAAACGGCGTCACAATCATCAACACATCCGAAGAAACGGCGGGTCACCGCACGGTCTTCACCGCAATCGACGGCCTGCCCGTGCTCGCGTTTGATCTTGCCGACACCATTCGACCCGAGGCCAAAAAGGTGGTCGCCACCCTCGCCGCTGCGGGGCTCGGGCACTCGCTCATGCTCACAGGCGACCACTCGGCCGCCGCCCGCTCAATCGCCACCGCCGCCGGTCTCTCCGCGTGGCGGGCGGGCTGCCTCCCTGAAGAGAAACGCGACGCCGTCCTCGCTCTCCGCGCGGAGGGCCGTCGCGTCTTGGTGGTGGGCGACGGCGTCAACGACGCGCCCGCCCTCGCGGCCGGCGATCTCGGCATCGCGCTCAACCACTCCGGCGCGCACATCGCCGTGCAGACCGCCGACGTGGCTCTGCTCCACGACGACCTCCGCCACCTGGTCGATTTTGTCCACATTTCGCGCCGCGCCCTCAACCTTGTGCACCAGAACCTTGCGGTCGCGGGAATCTTTATTCTGGTGAGCCTCGCTCTCACCGGACTCGGCCTCGTGGGTCCACTCGCGGCGGCCCTCCTTCATGAAGCCGGCGCTTTTTTTGTGCTCATCAACAGTTCCCGACTCCTCCGCTACGAATCCTGAAACTCCTCCTATCACCATGCCACCCCTCCGCCACCTCGCCGCCCTGCTCGCCCTCCTGCCCGCCGCTTTGACGGCTTCCACCGAGCGCGTTCCCGTGATTGAAAGCCCCGCTCCCGTCTTCCCGCCTTCGCTCTTCACGCAAAGCGTGAATAACGGGCGGGCCCTCGTCGTCTGCACGATCGGCGACGACGGCACGGTGCTCGATCTGTGGACGCTGGACACCAACCACCTCGCCTTTGCCGAAGCGTCCGAGGAAGCGCTCCGCACCTGGCGTTACGCTCCGGCTCCCGTGCCGACGGGCACCGTGGTGCCTTGGCCGCGCATCGACGTGGTTGATTTCGATTTCAGCCGCACCGGCCAGATCACCACCAAAACCCACCGCGATGCCATGCTGGGCTCGTTTCTTACCGGCCGACCGGCATCGGGCCGCATCGAGGATATTCCCACGATGCCCTCCAACCGGGTTTCCCGCGTGGAAGGCACCGGCCCCGCCGCGCCGTCCGGCACGCCCGCCGGCGAAGTGGTGGTGGAGTTTCTCCTGGATCAAAAGGGGAACGTGCGTCTCCCGGTGGCGATTCGCGCCGATCACTTGGCCCACGCCCGCGCCGCCGTCACTGCGGTGAGGTCGTGGCGTTTCGCACCGCTTTCCCCCGAGACGAAAGCTCCGGCCGTCCGCGTGCGGTGGAATTTCCGTTTCCCGGCCACGGGTTGACGAGGCGAGGCAACACACCCGTGCATCTGGTATGCCGGGTGCTGACCTCGTAACCAGTGCCCGACCCGACTTTCTTCCCGCCCCCGCCGCCCACGCCGAGCTCCCCACTGACAGTCAGCCAGCGGTTGTTCGCCTATCTGGTAAATCCGCCCCGACAGGGGCGCTTGGTCTCGGCAGGAATCGTCGTCTCCATCACGGCGTTGATTGCTTGGATCTACGTCATCTCGGAGGGCGATTATTCGCGGCAGGCGTTCTACATCATTCCGATGATCCTGGCCGTGAGCTGGCTCGGCTTGTGGCCGGGGCTGTCGGTCGCGCTTTTCAGCGCCGGCATGCGATTCTACGGGGATATCGCCTTCGGAGGCGTGCCGTTTTCCCTTAACGACGCGTTTTACGCCGCCGTTGCCAACCGCCTGAGCCTTCTCCTGGTCAACATCGTGGTCATCGTGGTGCTCAACGAGCTCTACTTGATCAACCGCCAGCTTGAGCAACGCGTGCAAAGCCGCACCACCGCGCTTCGCCAAGCCGTCGAAGCGCGCGAGCGACTCCAAAACAGCCTGTTCGAGGCCGGACTGCGCGAACGCAAATCCATCGGCCGCGATCTCCACGACGGTCTCGGCCAATTACTCACCGCGACCGCGATGGCGGCCAGTATCGTCGCGAACCGACTCATCGCCCAAGGCCATCCCAACGCCGCCGAGGCCCGCAAAGTGGAGTCGCTGGTCAAGGAGGGCATCGACCAATCCCGTCAAATCGCCCGCGGTCTGCTGCTCGAAACCGTCAAACCCGAAGAGCTCCTTTCCGAACTGGAGGAGCTCGCCTCGACCGCCACTCACCAGCACCGGACACCGTGCGTTCTCACCGCCGAAGGGACCCCCGAGTATCTCGATGTGCACATCGCCTCCCACCTCTTCTACATCGCGCGGGAAGCCCTGCGAAACGCGTTACGCCACGGCGGCGCCAGCCAGGTTGCGATTCACTTCAACGTAAGCGACTCGCTGGCTTCCGTCACTGTCACCGACAACGGGAGGGGGCTCGCATCGCCCGAAACCTTTGAGAAATCCGGTGGCATGGGGCTCCATATCATGTCCCAGCGCGCCGAATTGATCGGTGCGCGGTTGTCAGTTGGAGCCGCTCCCGGGGGCGGAACGCGCGTAGACTGCCGCGTCCCCCTCGCGGTCGCCGCCTAGTTCTACTTTGTTAAGCTGCAGGGCCGGGGCATTTTTCCGTAGGTAGGCTGCCTGCTTGCAGGCGCGGTTCGGAGCGCGAGCGAGCTCGCGGCCTACGTATTCAGTAGGCTGCCTGCTTGCAGGCGCGGTTCGGAGCGCGAGCGAGCTCGCGGCCTACGTATTCAAATCAGCTTAACAAAGTAGAACTAGCGCGCCGTCCCACGAAAAATTACGCATGTAAGGCCTGACTTTGTGTCAGGCCGGTTGGGCGTGCGCACGCCTCGAGACTACCCGGCTTCACGCAAGGTGAGGCTACAGCAATCCGAAAATTTAGTCGTTATAGGCTTCCAGGGCGTGTTTCTGAAATAAACAGGTCGGCGTGAGAGGCAAAGCGGGCTCTCTTTCTCTAAGGGTTCTCGCGGACACTTGAAAAAATTTAAAGCGGAGCAGTTAAACTCCCAGGGCACCGGACTTGGGCATGAAGACTGCATGTCGTGTCTCATATGACTGACTGGCCCCGACTCCTGGCCTTTGCCAAAGGTCACTTTGGAGCGCCTTTGGTGTTGGCTACTCTCGTCGGTCGGGAGGGTTCCAGCTACCGCCAACCCGGTGCGCGCATGCTCATTAACAACCAAGGAGTCTACGCCGGTTCCTTGAGCGGCGGTTGTTTGGAAGATGATCTCGCCCGGTTGGCCCAAACCGTCCTGACCGATGGCCGTCCCCAACGGCGCACCATCGATACGCGGCCGCATTACGGGTGCCCGGGGCGGCTGGAGATTTTCATCGAGCGCCTGCCTGCGTCGTTTTTTCAAGACTTGGCCGTGCGCTTACGCGCACGGGTGCCGTGCCGGTTGCGCACTCGCTTCGATTCTTCGACCGGCCTCGCGGGAACGACGCTCGAAACCGCCCTCGAGGACCACCCGACGACAGGCATCGACGGGGGGGATTTCACGGGCACCGCCCGTAAAACCTGTTTCTACGAGGAGGTCGGGCGGCAACCGCGCCTGCTGGTCGTCAGCGGCTCGGACGATGTCGAACCGCTGCGCCGCTTCGCCGAGCTCTTGGGGTGGCAATTTTTGCGCATCGTTCCTCTGGGCGAAGCAGCGCGACGCCATTTCACCGAAGGCGATTTGGTATGCCCGGCCGAGGATTTGCCAGTGCGTTTCCCGCCGGACGAACGGACCGCCGTGCTCATCATGACGCACAATCTCGCCCGCGATTCCCACTACCTGCGGCATGCGTTGCCCGCACCCTACGCTTATGTCGGCCTGCTGGGTTCGCGCCGTCGTCGCGACACCATTCTGGCTGAACTCGGCGAGTCGGGTCTCTTGGCCGACGAGTCGATCACCGACCGGCTTTACTCGCCCATCGGACTCGATCTCGGCGCAAACGACCCGGCATCGATCGCGCTATCCATTGTCGCCGAAATTCAGGCGCTGTGGTCAGGTCGCCCCGCCGTCCATCTCCGCCAGCGCCGCGCGCCCATCCACGATACCCCGCGCGCGGCGCTGGCCCGCGTCTGAAATCAACCCATGTCCTGCGCCATCCTCATTCTCGCCGGCGGGGCCTCCTCCCGCTGGGGCCAGCCCAAGGCACTGCTGTCGTGGGGCGCGGATTGTCTCGTCAACCATCTCGCCAACACCGCGCTCGCCGCCGGGGGCGCTCCCGTCCTGCGCGTGCTCGGCGCTCACGCCGGCGCGATCGCCACGCGCCCCGCGCCCGCGGGCGTGCGCGATGTGTTTAACCCCCTGTGGGCACGGGGCATGGGCCGCTCGATCGCCGTCGGGCTCCGGGAGGCGTGGCAACACGCGCCCTCATTACGCGGCGTGGTGATCGTGCCTTGCGACCTGCCCTTGGTCACCGCAACTCACCTCCACGACTGTATCCAACTCGTCACCCAAACCTCCTCTCGTATCGTTCAATCCGACTACGGCGACGGTGCCTTCGGCCCACCCTCGGCCTTTGGCCGGGACTACTTTGATGAGTTACTCGCCCTCGATAACGACGAAGGCGGACGCCACATCATCGAACGCCACGCGGAACACCGCGTGCGGTTGCATTTCCCGGACGGGCGTTGGGACCTCGACTCTGCCGACGACCTCGCGCGCCTTCGGGCGTTTATGACCACTCCCACTACCCACTGACCCGCAACTTTTCTACAACCCACACCATGGCCCTCAAATTAACAGTCAACGGACACACCCACGACCTCGAAGGAGTTGATCCGACTACTCCCGTCCTTTGGGTTTTGCGCGATCACCTCAACCTCGTCGGCACCAAATACGGTTGCGGACAAGGCCTGTGCGGGGCCTGCACCCTCCACCTTGACGGTCAACCCGTTCGCTCCTGCGTGCTACCACTCTCTGCGGTCGGAGCCGGGCGGCTCACCACCATCGAGGGTTTGGCCCCCGACGGAAAACTCACCCCGCTGCAGAAAGCCTGGTGCGACCTCGACGTGGCCCAATGTGGCTATTGCCAAGCCGGTCAACTCATGAGCGCCACTGCACTGCTCGCACGCACACCGAAGCCGGTCGATGCCGATATCGACTCCGCCATGACGGGTAACCTGTGCCGCTGCGGCACCTATACCCGCA
>JANODO010000106.1:0-1890 GCA_031412735.1 Rariglobus sp.
GCGGCCTGCGAATAACCCGGTGGTTGTTCGCACCCTGCCGGCGGTTTCTCACAGCCGAATTTGGCCTCGCCACGCTGGGGGATCGGCCAGTTGCTGGTCTTGTTGGCGGCCCATAATAATACGGATAGAATTCCTTATTGATCCCCTATTCTATTGGCCTTTGTTAGCATTTCGCGTTTTCACTTCGTGGCCCCGCAATGAAATTCAAAATCAACCGCGATCATTTCGCCAACGGCCTTGCCCAAGTCCTCAACGTGGTCGGCTCCAAAGCCACCATGCCGATCCTGAGCAATGTCCTGATCGAGGCGGACAAAGATCACCTTTCCCTGACCACGACCAACCTCGATCTGGGCATCCGCTGCCGCATCAAGGCTGACGTCAAGGAGACCGGCGCAGTGACCCTCCCGGTCAAACGCCTCGCGGGCATCGTGCGCGAACTGCCCAACGTCGATGTCGCCTTTGACGCGTCGCCCAACCACTCGGTGAAGCTCTCCTCCGGCGGCTCGACCTTCCGCATCATGGGCATCGGCCGGGAAGAGTTCCCGCCCTTGGCCGAGTTCGGCGATGAGAAGGCCTACAGCCTCAACCAAGATGAGCTGGCTACGATGCTCCGCAGCGTCGCCTACGCCCAATCGACCGACGAGACGCGCTACATCCTCAACGGCGTCTATTTCAATTTTAAAGACGAGAAACTCTCCCTCGTTGCGACCGATGGCCGGCGCCTTGCCTTGGTCTCGAAGGAGATGGAAGTGCCCGCGGCCGCCGCTGGCGCCATCATCCTGCCGGCCAAGACCGTCGCCGAACTCACCCGCCTCCTCGACAAGGGCGCCAAGGTGAAGATCAACTTCAACGATCGCCGCGCTGCCTTCCAGATCGCCACCGACAAGGACACGAGCGGACTCGTCGACCACGTTTACCTCTACTCCAAGGTCGTCGAGGGCAACTACCCGAACTACCAGCAGGTCATCCCCAAGGAGACCCACCAGCGCATCAAGCTTGAGCGCGAACTCTTCCTCCAATGCGTGCATCGCGCCGCCCTTGTCTGCTCGGAGAAGGCCAACTCGGTTAAGATCAAACTTTCCAGCAATCTCCTCGAAATCACCGCCCAGAGCCCGGACTTCGGCGAGGCGCACGAATCGATGGCCATCGGCTACAGCGGCCCCGATCTGCAGGTCGCCTTCAACCCTACTTTCGTGATGGATCCGCTCAAGGCCCTCGCCAAGGACGAGGTGTTCTTCGAGGTGAAGGACGAGGTCAGCCCCGGCGTGTTCAAGACCTTGGAGAGCTTCGTCTGCGTCATCATGCCCGTGCGGCTGAGCTGAGCCGCGGCGAGATCCCATCAAGCGAGGTGGCAGGCCGAATCGCGTCCTCCCGGTGCAAATCTCCTACTTCATCATCGCGGCGATCGTGGCCTCGCTGGTGCTGATGCGGGTTAACCTGCGCCTCGGGTCCCCGGTGCTGGCCATCGCGGACCGGTGGCTGCGCTGGCTGATTTTCGCGTTTGCCAGCGCGCAGATCTGCCAGGAATTCAAGCTCATCGACCGGCCCTATTGGGTGCTCGTGCTGGCGTTCTTCACGATCTGGTTTCTGGCGGAGACGCTCTACAACTGGCTCGCCATCTCGGCCCACAGCCTGAGCACAATGCCGCTTTTCCCGCGCTACTCGGTCAACACCACCGGGGAGGAATGGCCCGTGCAACCGCGCCTGCTGAAGATCCGCGAATGGCTGCGAGCCGAGGGCTTTCGCCAAGTGCAGGCCCTGAAGGCCGAGATCGGCGGCGGGATTTTTCTCCGCGTTTCGGTTTATCACGATTCCCAGGCCGCGATGCGCGTGCAGGTGACGTTCATCCCGCAGGGCAACGGCTCCTTGTCCGTCTGCTACGCCATCACG
>JANODO010000107.1:0-2406 GCA_031412735.1 Rariglobus sp.
TCGCGAGGGTCGAACCATCGCGAGCAAGCTCGCTTCCCACGTAGGAGGATGGGCCGGCTCGGCAAGGGGCTCAGAGCACGCCCGGTTTGAAGACGAGGAAGGAGGCACTGTCGTTGTGGAGTTTGACCGCAAAGGACAAACAGCCGCGACCGGGTTCACGGAAGTAGCTGGGGCGCTCGAGGCGCTCGACTTCCTCGACGCTGGTTGAGCCGTCGGCCGCGGGGTGAAGGAGATGCGGCGTGGCGACTAAGCGAAACTGGTCGGCCGGCCAGTTCACACCGTCATCGGACTCGAAGAGCAGGGTCGCACATTTGCGCGAGCCGGGCACGCCGTTCATGTCCTTCATGAGGCAGCGATAGCGCGACCCCTCGCGCCACAGAAACGGGTCTTCAAAGGCAAACTTTACGCCGGGAATCTGGAAGCACGGCTTGCCGGTCTTGGTGAACGGGCCGTCAGGCCTCGCGCCGAAAGCCATGCCGTGCAACACGCGGCTGCCAAACGGCCGCGGGCCGTCGGTCACGCCTTTGTAGACCATCAGATAACGGCCATCGACAGTGTCGGTGATCGAGGGGTTGGCGACGCAAAGGCTGTCCCACGAGTCGGGGCTGGTGTCGATGATGGGGCTGAGGAGGCGTTTCCACGGGCCGCGAAGCGAGTCGGCGGAGGCGACGCCGATGCGTTGGTGGTTGCGGTGATCCCACCACTCGCCGTCGCCGTAGTTACCGGTGTAATACAGATAGTAGCGACCCTCGTATGAGCGGACGGTGACGTTGTGGAAATTATGGGCGTCCCAGGCGCTGGATTCTTCGCGCGTGAGAACCGTCTCGACGTAGGTGAACGGACCCCACGGCGTGGGCCCCTCGGCGCGGGCGATTTCAGAGCGGTCCACCCAGGCCTCGAAGCCGTGGGCGACGGGCCAGCGTGAGTAGAACAGCGTGTAGCCTCCCTCGGGCAGGGCCTGCACACAGCCGCACCAGACGTGCCAGCCGGGCTGGGCGAAACGCAGGGTGGCGTTAATCGGTTCGCAGGCGGTGGAGCTAGGGACGGTCGCGGCGGGAAGAAGGTCGAGGGGTTGCATAGGATTTTCTGCGGGTGCATTCTCGCAGAAAAGCCGTCGGCAAAATACCTCCCCGTGCGGCTTAGATGTGGCTTTTGACGACACGGGGGCGGGGCGGGGATTTTATCGTGTTGCCCGTCCGTCAAAGCATCGAATCCTCAAAGGCCCCCACCCCACCCCATGCCGCAAGTCACCCCAGTTCATTCCGTTCCGACCATTTTGATCAGCATTGATACCGCTACCACGTGGGGGCGGCGCATCGTGGCGGGCGTGCTCGACTATGCGCAAGAACACGGGCCGTGGCATGTGCTCATCGAGCCGCACGGGCTCGAAGAGCGGATGGCGGCGGGCAAGGGTTTGAAATTCGACGGCGTGGTGGCGCGGATCGGCTCGCAAGCGGTCGCCGATTGGCTGCGCGCGACCCGCACCCCGGTGGTTAACGTGTCGTCCATCCAGCTGGAAAAAGTGAATTTCCCGCGCGTGATCACCAGCCAAGTGGCGTCGGCCAAGGTGGCGGCGGATCTTTTTCGCGGGCGCGGTTTTGCCAACTTCGCCTATGTGGGCAACCCGGCTGCGGGCTACGTGCAGGTGCAGCATGCGCACTTCGAGCGCATCCTGGCCGAGAGCGGACAGGCCTGCGCGTTTTTCGCCGATGCGGACCAGGAGGCCAAGCTCATGCGCTGGCTTCGCGAGCTGCCGAAGCCCTGTGGCGTGTTTTGCTGGGGACCCAGTATCGGCCGCCGGGTGATCGATGCGTGCCTGGAGGCGGGCATCCGCGTGCCGGATGACGTGGCGGTGCTGGGATCGGATTTCGACGACCTGCTCAGTCGCGCCTCGTATCCTCCGCAGTCAGGTATTCGATATGCCTGCGAACAGATCGGCGGCATCGCGGCGTCGTTACTTGCACGCCAGATGAACGGCGAGAAAATCAAAGAGCGGGAAATCGAAGTCGAGCCGCTCGGCGTGGTCGAGGCGCTCTCGACGGACACCCTGGCGGTGGAGGACAAGCGCATGGCGGATGCGATGCGCTTTATCCTTAAAAACTTCGACCAGCCCATCCGCATGGAGGAGCTATTGAAGGCCAACCCGATGTCGCGACGCTCGATGGAGCGGCGTTTCCGGCGCATGTTTGGCTGCACCGTGGCGGAGCAGATCCGCCAGCAACGCATCAACCGGGCGCGGCTGTTGCTGACCTCGACCGACGACCCGATCACGTTGATAGCGGAGAAGTGCGGGTTTAGTTCTTACAACTACATGAGCCGGGTTTTTGCCGAAGTGCTGGGGATGAGTCCGCGTGAGTTTCGCAATCGCGGGCGGGCCTGAAGCGGGGTGGGCGGAACCGGGGTATG